>JASDTB010000041.1:0-23317 GCA_041441455.1 Bacteroidales bacterium | reverse complement strand
AATCATCCCCGCAATGCGGCGCCTAGGGCGGTGGCGTATTCGGCGTCGGCTGGGAATTCGAAGTGGATGTTGTACATTTTTGAGATGTTCTCTAAGACGGCTCGTCCGAGGAGATTTTTGCTTCCGTTGCCAGTTACTAAAATTTGGTCGGTGTTTTTACTTCGAGCTGCAAAGACCGAAATCATTCCAATTACTTGGTAAACCATATTTACAATACCCATTGCAACATCTTCTTTACCAGCCGTATCTAACATCTTGCCAAAATTGGCAGCAGTAGATTTTTTATTCAAGAAGCTAATATCCGATTCCGAGATGTCTTCAATCAAAAGATCGACTTTACTTAAATCGCCTTTTCCTGCTAGGTCTAAAATATTTTCGAATGTAGTTGAATGAATCAAATCTTTAGACAATCCAACAATTGTACCTCCTCCAACACCTGTTCCACCCAAGTGAGTTATCTTTTCGCGAGTAGCCTCGATGATAGAAGTTCCAGTACCTATGTTACAAATTATAACATTATCCTTTCCAGAGAGAAACATTCCTCCAGTTCCAATTGCTGTGATTTCGTCAATTTTATGAGTCTCGATTCCAAAAATTTCATTTTTGATATTAATTGAGCCAGCACCGGTAACGATAATTTTTTCAATGTCGGATATATTTATTCCGCTCTCCATTGTTAATTTGCCAAGCGCACCTGTAGCAGACGTGATGGCGTCAAAAGCTTTTGTCTTGATCGTTTTGACAACTTTGCCGTTTTGAACAGCCACTGCCTTGGTGGTTGTGCATCCTATATCTATACCAATAATCATTTTAGCCAATTATATTAACTTCTGGTTCAATTTTAATGCCGAATTTTGAAAAGACGGCAGACGATATTTCATATGCTAAAGAGAGCAACTCTTCACCAGTTGCCTCTTCGTAAGCGAGTAAAACTAATGCTTGTTTTGCATGCACCCCAACATTCCCTTTTCTAATGCCTTTATATCCACATTTCTCAATCAGCCAAGCAGCCGGAATCTTCGAAAATCCAGGTTCAGCTTGAAAAATTTTAAGATCGTTATTGTCTGCTTTTAGAGATTCTGCCAGTGAAGACTCTACTACCGGATTTTTAAAAAAGCTACCAGCATTTCCAACTTCGGAAGGTTCTGGCAACTTGCTCTTTCTTATTGCAGTAACACATTCACGAACGACACCTATATCAACTTTATCGTATCCCTTAAGGGCCTCATTGACATCGGCATAATTCATATTAACTGCTGGGTTTATCTTTAATTTAAATGTTACGTGAGTAATTATGATCCGACCCTTCAATTCATGTTTGAAGATACTGTCTCTATATCCAAAGCGACACTCTTGGTTAGATAATATTTTAAGTTCGCCAGACAAAATGTCTATGTATTCGACCGAATAAATTGAATCTTTAGCCTCTACACCATAAGCTCCTATGTTTTGCACAGGTGATGCACCAACTTTTCCAGGAATATATGAAAGGTTTTCTACTCCTCCCCAACCTCTGTCTACGCAATAGGCAACAAAGTCATCCCACTCAACACCAGCACCACAGCGCACAAAAACAAACTTTTCATCAAGAGGTTCATTCTGTCCATTTCCCAACTCATCATTACTTCTTGACGCATTTTCTCCATCCACTAATTTGATATCGCAGATTTTTGGACAAATAACAAGCCCATGATAATCTGACTTATAAAGGATATTAGAACCACATCCAGTGATTAATTTATCTATGTTGGCGAATTTCGGGTCATTCAGAATGGCCACAATCTCTTCGGTTGATGTTGGTTCGGTGTAAAAGTCGGCTTTAACATCGAGCCCAAGAGTATTCTTATTCTTTAGACTTCTCTTCTCCCAAATCTGCATATTGAACTAATTTATGTATATAGAACCACTTACAAAAGAATCTCATAAAAATTATGAGTAAAATAATTGCCAAAAATGCAAATTCAGCAGCTATATGCTCTCTAATAAGCACCTCAGCAGAGAGCAACTCCGGATCGCGAGTGAGTAATTGACCCAATCTCTTTGCGGGGAGTCTATTTACCGACCACTTTTTAATTACTTCGTTGTCGAAAACATAAACCACTCCTCCATTTGATCGGTTAAGCGTGATTAATGTTTTATAGTCGGAGAAGTAGATCTCAGACTTTATGCCATTAACACTAAAGAGACTGTCGGTGAGAGAGATCTCTGATCCAGTTACAATAATATGACGAGCTCTCTTTGTAGCAATCGAATCTGTAAATTCCTTGATTTTTGATATCTTATCTGGAGTGAGTTTACGAACATCTTGAACAATAGTCAAAAAAGTAGCACCACGGTAGCGACCAATAATCGAATCGGTTACATAGCTTCCTTCCCTGTCACTGATTGCGAAAATTAGTTTGTCCGAACTCTTTTGACCAGCTTTAGACATCACGCTCTTTGAATCGACAAATGTCCAAGATGAGTCAGGAAGATTATCCATTGTAAACTCCTCTTTTTTACCGTTTTTCTCATAGATAAGAGTAGTTACAAACTCTACTATATTGTCACCTTGCTCATCGTCAGAAAAGTATAATTGCTCCCCCGATTTGAATTGCATAAAGTCTATCAAAGGAACTCTATTATGTGAGTAGAGCGACAGCGATGCAGCAGCAATAAGATAAACTCCTAAAAATGACCACTCCCATTTAACTTGCGCAATTGGAATAAATGCTCTTCTTTGACGAAACAGAAAGAATGCGGCAATAAGTAGAACAAGGTTTTTGTAGAAAGTCTGCCAATTAGTAAGCTTAATCGCCTCTCCAAAGCAACCACAATCCGAAACTGGATTAAATAGCGCGAGAATGAGAGTAAGCGGGGTAAAGAACAACATAAAGCCAAGGGCAATCTTAATAGCTAGACTCATTCTTAGTCCAGTCAGGACTGCAATTCCAGTCATTAGCTCAGTTATGGCTAAAAGAGTAGCTGCAGGATCGGATAGAAAAGTGAGAAAAGGGAGATGAAACGCTTTAAGATATTCGGTTATGACTATGGCACCTCCTGTCGGGTCGATTATCTTTACAAATCCCGAAAAGATAAAGACCAGACCGATCAATACTCTTGCTAATGCTCTTAGTGTATTTGTCATTATATTAGCTGCACCATTTGGCGCAGAATTTATTCTTTCGTTACGTTGTCTGCCATCTTCTTTATAAGCACAAAAATCCTTTCGGCAGATAGCATCTCTCCATTTTCGTTTGAACAGTCAATTCTAATCAGATCAGAACCTCTATTGCACTCCGACAAATAGATCTCTCTTACTCTTTTTTGAAACTCAATGTCTGCCTCATGAATATCCTGTTTGCCATTCAAATAGGCTCTGTCGTCTCCACTTCTTTGTTCGTTTAATTTATTATCGACGAAGTTAATAGGAACATCCAAGAAAAGATTTAATGTCGGTACTGGAATTCCAAACTTATTGTACTCTGTATCGAAGATCCAATCTCTCAATTTCAATCTATCATCTTCGTTGGCTACCTTTGAACATTGAAAAGCGATGTTGGAATATAGATATCTGTCTGCAATAATGCAGTAACCTTCATCTAATTTAGCTCTTATCATCTGTGCTGCCTCTCTCCTGTCGCCTGCAAAAAGAAGCGCAACCACCATAGGATGAACCTCTTCCACACTACCAAAATCACCTCTTAAAAAAGCTGCAATCATGTCTCCAAACACAGGTGCCTCGAAACGTGGAAAGTGAAGGTAAAAAACCTTTTTTCCTTTAGATTCGAAATACTGTTTGAGCATTGCTGTCTGCGTACTTTTACCGGCGCCATCTAGCCCTTCGAGAACAATAAACATGATAAAAATTATATATTTGTAACTCAGCAAAGGTAAAAATAATAAAAGATATGTCAAATAACAGAGAGATCAAGGTTATGGGGATCGTCAATCTCAATGACGATTCTTTCTTTGAGGGGAGTAGATGCCCCGACAGCATGACAATGCTAAAAAGAGTTGAGAAGATGTTAAATGATGGTGCTGATATGATTGACATCGGTGCCTGTTCGACAAGGCCCGGCTCAGTTCCTGTAAGTGAGACGATTGAATTAAATGTAATCACTTCGGCAGCAAAGGCTTTGAAGCATGAATTTGGATCAATTGATCTTTCGATTGACACATTTAGAGCATCGGTGGTTAAGAGCGCGTATGATGCGTTTGGACCTTTTACAGTGAACGACATTTCGTCTGGCGAAGATGATGAAAACATGCTTAAAACTGTTGGTGAGCTTAGACTACCATATATTGCAATGCACAAAAGAGGAACGCCTCAAACTATGCAATCATTGTGCGATTATGATGATGTTGTTGAGGAGGTTAAAACCTATTTCGAAGAGTTTGCAGCAAAGGCTCAAAGGCATGATCTTCTTCAAATCTTTGTCGATCCTGGATTTGGTTTTGCAAAAGATTATGATCAAAATTACACTTTACTTAAGAATCTTGATAAAATTGCACCTGAGTACAAAGGTCGAAAAGTAGCTGTTCTTGCAGGTATTTCGAGAAAGAGTATGATTTGGAAATATCTTGGCATCACTCCCGACAAAGCATTACCAACTACCTCTGCTTTACATCTTTACGCCTTACAGAAAGGAGCATCAATCTTAAGAGTTCATGATGTTGCCGAAGCGGTTGAGGTTGTAAAGATTTTTACTAAATTTGCGCTCTAATTTCACCTATTTATATTTTCAATGCAAAATTTTTCATTAAACGCTATTTCTCCCGTTGACGGCAGGTATGCTAGGCAAACTGAGGAGCTGTCGGGTTATTTTTCGGAATTCGCTCTTATTCGCTATCGCGTAAGAGTAGAGATTGAATATTTCATCGCTTTATGCGATATTCCTCTAAAGCAGCTTCAGGACTTCCCTGCAGAGAAGTATTCTGCTATGCGCGAAATCTATCTTAAGTTTAGCGAGAGTGATGCTTTGAAGATAAAAGAGATTGAAAAGATTACTAATCACGATGTAAAGGCTGTTGAATATTTTATCAAAGATAAATTTACTGCCCTTGGTCTTGGCGACTATCTTGAATTTGTACATTTTGGTCTCACATCACAAGATATAAACAACACATCCGTACCATTGAGTCTCAAAGAGGCTGTCTCTCAAGTTTATCTTCCTCAATTAGACTGTCTTACTGAGCTTTTATCATCTCTTGCAAACGAATGGAGTGAGATTCCAATGCTTGCTCGCACTCATGGCCAGCCAGCCTCTCCTACTAGAGTTGGAAAGGAGTTTATGGTTTTTGTGGAGCGGATTCGTCAACAGAGAGAGATGCTTTGTAACATAAAATATGCTTGTAAGTTTGGTGGTGCAACAGGAAATATGAATGCCCATCATGTCGCTTATCCGCAAATTAACTGGAATGAGTTTGCTGTTGATTTTACAGAGACTCGTCTAGGGCTGAATCGCTCTTATCCTACAACGCAAATTGAACACTACGATCATATTGCTGCATTATTCGACACATTCAAGAGAATCAATAATATTTTAATTGACTTGTCTAGAGATATTTGGAGTTATATCTCAATGGAGTATTTCAGACAAAAAATCAAAGCTGGGGAGGTAGGTTCTTCGGCAATGCCTCACAAGGTGAATCCTATCGACTTCGAAAATGCAGAGGGTAATTTAGGTATTGCAAATGCAATTTGTGAGCACCTTGCTTCAAAACTTCCAGTTTCGAGACTTCAACGCGATCTAACCGATTCAACGGTTTTAAGAAATATTGGCGTACCAGTTGCCCATACTCTTATAGCTTTCAAATCACTGAACAAAGGTCTTAACAAACTAATCATCAATACTGCTGCAATCGAAAGAGACTTAGAGAATAACTGGGCTGTTGTTGCTGAGGCTATTCAAACAATTCTCAGAAGGGAACAATACCCTAATCCTTATGAAGCACTAAAGGCACTAACTCGCACCAATGAGCACATCACTGCCGAATCGATTGCTACTTTCATCAATGGATTAGATGTATCGGAACAGATTAAATCAGAACTTAGAAACATTACACCGTCTAATTATACCGGTTTAAAATAAAATTTAACGCTATGAAAAAGATATTTATACTTGCTTCAGCTATGTTTGCCTTTACTCTGGCTTTTGCGAAAACCAGCGTCTCTCTAGATTATGACACATACTACACGTCTGCCCGAATGAGGATTGATGTTGTTTTAGCTGGAGATGCAAAGAACCAAGGGGCGTTTTTGGATGGCTTGTCGAAAGAGAGCATCTGGGGAGGCTCTAAGGTTAATCTTGTAGAACCTTTTGGATATGGAGAGTATAAATATGAAGTTTTTGCATCAGATGGTAAGTTGATTTTTAGTAAGGGGTTCAACTCTCTTTTTCAAGAGTGGAGAACTACAGCTGAGGCTAGGGAGATGAAAAAGGCCTTTAGTATGTCACTGTGGATTCCTTATCCTAAGGCTAAAGTCAATGTAGTTATAAGCGAAAGGGAGAAGCATACAGGTAAATATTCTGAAATCAGTAAGTTTGCAATTGATCCTGCTGATAAGGCAATTAACAGAGGTGTGGAAAATGATTACAAAGCGGTGAAATTTGTAGATGGTGGGGATCCTTCTGTAAAAGTTGATTTAGTGTTTGTGGCTGAGGGCTATGCTGCTTCGGATATGGAGAAGTTCCGTAAAGACGTAGCTAAATTTACTGGCTATCTATTTAATATGGAGCCATATAAATCAAGAAAAGGTGATTTTAATATTTGGGCGGTAGAGGCGGTATCTCCCGAAAGCGGAACAGATTTTCCTCATTTAGATGTTTGGAAGAGAACTGCGTTGAATTCTAATTTCTACTCTTTAAGAATCGACAGATATTTAACGGCTCCCGATCAGAAATTGATTGCTAAGGCCGTTTCTGGAGTTCCTTGTGATGCAATTTATGTGATTGTAAATACAGAGAAATATGGTGGCGGTGGTATCTATAATTTTTATGGTTTAAGTATGTCGGATCATAAATTAGAGGCGGAGGTATTTGTTCATGAATTGGGCCACTCATTCGCAGGACTCGGCGATGAGTATTATGAATCGGCAGTTACTTATGAGGAGTTTTATAGTCTAAAATGTGAACCTTGGGAACCAAATCTTTCGACTCTTGTTAACTTTTCATCTAAATGGAAAAAGATGATTGAAAAGGGGACTCCAATTCCGACACCAAACGACAAAGCATATGCCGAAAAAGTCGGAGCTTTTGAGGGTGGTGGATATATGTCAAAGGGTCTGTACAGACCTTATCTTGATTGTCGTATGAAGACTAACACTGCTAAAGGTTTTTGCCCCGTTTGTGTTAAAGCAATCAACGACATGATTGATATTTATACTAAATAATTAAATTTTAATGTCTTCTAAATATAAGTACTTTCTATTCGACCTAGATAGAACGATCTGGGATTTCGATACAAATGCTCGTGAAAATGTTTATCGTCTTTTGGATAAATTTGGCTTTCCTGATTTAGACAAGAGTCTGTTTTACAGCACTTACGACGCAATCAATCATAGATTATGGTCTGACTATGAGAAGGGCATAATAACGAAAGACCAGCTCAGAGGGGAGAGATTCAGACTGACTTTTGCCGAATTTGGAATTGATGCTACTGAAATGGCAGACGCTTTTGGAGAGGAGTATTTAGATACGATGCCCGAAAGGAACGCATTAATGCCTTATGCTTTGGAGGTTTTGCAGGAGATTAAATCTTCTGGCGCAAAAATGGCAATTATCTCGAATGGATTTAAAGAGGTTCAATATAGAAAATTACAAAATTCTAAAATTGATGGATTTTTTGAAGCCGTTGTTATCTCCGAAGAGGTAGGGTTTCATAAGCCCTCTCCATTGATTTTTAAACATGCTGTAAATGCCATTGGTGCTGTTAAGAGTGAGTCTCTAATGATTGGAGATGATTTTGGAAATGACATCGAAGGGGCACAAGTCTTTGGAATTGACCAGTTTTTCTACAATTACAAACAGATCCCTTGTGATGGAGGTCCAACTTACGACTCAAGCGATCTGCGAGATTTACTGAAATTTTTATAAGTCTATTAATTGACGAATAGCCTATTTAACATCCTCTTTAAAGACATAAATTTCTTCGTCGGGAAGTTTGTAGTGATATTGTTCACGAGCAAATTTTTCTAAGCTATCTACGTTAGAATCTAGCTCTTGAAGTTTTTGTTCAATTAATTTTATCTCGGATTTATAATATTGCTTTTGCTTCTCTTGGTTTATAATATTGAGCTTAACCTTCGCTAATTCAATCAGGTTATTGTCGTCAAAAAATGTTATCCAAAGCACAAAAGCCACTCCAGTAATAAGATATTTATTAACTAAAAGTCTAAACAGCCTGTTCTCTTTTATCTTTTGCCACATTGGAAACCTTGTATTTATCATAATTTTTACAAAATTAATAATAATTTTGTGTAAAATATTAAATGAAAGACTTTATGACTAAACCTTGTTTATTGATACTTGCGGCCGGAATGGGAAGCAGATATGGTGGGCTAAAACAGCTAGATGGTGTTGGCCCTAATGGTGAGACTATTATGGATTATTCTGTATATGATGCTGTAGCCGCGGGATTCGACAAAGTTGTTTTTGTTATCAGAAAACATTTTAGAGCTGAGTTCGAAGAGAGAATCAGAAGCAGATATGGAAATATTGTAAAATTTGAATTTGTAGAGCAAGAGCTTAATAAAATTCCAGATGGCTTTGTTTTGAATCCAGAAAGAGAAAAACCTTGGGGAACTGGTCATGCAATGATGATGGGTGCTGAGGTTATCAATACTCCATTTGCGGTTATTAATGCCGACGACTACTATGGTCAACAATCTTTCAAAGTACTTGCCGATTTCTTAATTGATGCGGTTGGCAAAAGTGGACGCTTTTCGATGGTTGGTTTTGAGGTGAGCAAGACTCTCTCTGAGTCTGGGTCTGTCTCACGTGGTGTTTGCACTGGTGACTCTTCTGGTAATCTTTTGACTGTTGAGGAGCATCACAACATAATCTGCGAAGCTGATGGGACAATAACCGGAACAAATAGTGCAGGTGAAAAGGTAACTATCAGGCCTGATGGTCCTGTCTCTATGAATATGTGGGGCTTTACTCCAGATATTTTTGCAGATAGCGACAAGTTGTTCAGTGAATTTTTAGCAGAAAAAGGTGGAGAGTTAAAATCAGAGTTTTACATTCCATATATCGTTAACAAGCTCCTGGCTGCAGGAAAAGCAACAACTCGAATCCTTGAAACTCCAGACCAATGGTTTGGTGTTACCTATAAAGAGGATCGCGATTCAGTTGTTCAAAGACTTGCTGATTTAGTAAAGCAGGGTGTATATCCATCACCACTTTTTAATTAAGCCAATTAGTTATAATCCTGATTTGAAACATTATGATTGAATTTAAAAAATATCTACCCACTCACTCTGAGTCCTGGATACTGATTCTCTTTACAGCAATAGTAGGTGGTCTAGCTGTTGGTCTTTTTGCCATTATTCCTGTACTAATCTTCCCCGAATCTGAAGGCGTTATAACGATGATCTCCTATCCACTGATGTTTATTCCACCTTATCTTTACATCCGCTATAAGATTAAAGAACAGTCTCAGGGCTTTTTCAATGAGAGTGGAGATTTCTCCTTTCCAATAAATAGTAACGATAGATTTGGAAAGTTAGGTATGGCTGGATCGCTGTTATTATTAATTCCTTTAGTGATTCTCTTTAACCTAGTTGCAGAACCATTAAGTTCGTGGATGGGTGTTCCTGAATTTCTTAAACAACTATTTGAACAGATTACCGACAATAAGATCGCAGGTTTTATTACTGTTGTCATTTTTGCCCCTTTATTCGAAGAGTTTTTATGTAGAGGAATTATTCTCAGAGGATTATTAAGATACAAATCTCCAATATCTGCAATCGTTCTTTCTGCTTTGATGTTTGGAATAATGCATTTGAACCCGTGGCAAGCAATACCTGCTACTTTGGTAGGAATATTAATGGGTTGGATCTATTGGAAGACTGGATCTCTTTGGTTGACAATTTTTATCCACTTTGTAAATAATGGATTCTCCTATTTTGTAACAATTCTATTCCCAAATCTGCCTCAAGATACTACTTACGCCGATTTAATTCCTCAAGGTTACTATATTCCAGTTTATATAGTCTCCTTTTTGATCGTTGCGGCAATTTTATATTTAATGAACAAATCTTATGACAAACCTATATCCTATAAAATTTGACCCTATCGTTAAAGAGAGGGTTTGGGGCGGTGATGCTCTTGTGAAAATCTATGGTAAAGAGTATGACGGCAACAAGGCCATTGGTGAAAGTTGGGAAATCAGTGCTGTAGAAGATGATAACTCTGTTGTAAGTAATGGTTTTCTTATTGGAAACGACTTAACCGATGTTGTTGAGACATATCTAGGCGATATTGTTGGTGACAAGATTTATGAGCGATATGGGAATGAATTTCCTGTTTTGATTAAATTACTTGACATTCAGAATAATCTATCGCTTCAGGTTCATCCCGACGATGAGACTGCCTTAGAGCGTCATGACTCTTACGGTAAGACTGAGTGCTGGTATGTACTGGATGCATCTCCTGATGCAAAAATCTATTATGGACTTAAAGAGGAGTTGTCTGCTCAAGAGTTTTATAATGCATGTATGAGTGAGACGATTGAATCATCATTGAACGTTATCCATCCTAAAAAGGGGGACTTTTTATTTATTCCGCCTCAGACTCTTCATGCCGCTACTGGAGGAATTCAAATTATTGAAGTTCAGCAGGTTTCAGATATAACTTATCGTGTATATGATTGGGGACGTGAGCATAATCCTGCTACTAAAAGGGAGATGCATTTAGAACTTGCTATTGACTGCATTAACTTTAAAAAGACTCATATTGAAGAGGTTGTAATTCATACTGCAGGAAAAAGTGATGAGGAGATAACATTAACTGATTGTGACTATTTCAATGTTAAAAAACTCGCTCCTGCTGGAGAGAAGAGGATGGATAGTCAAGATTATGATAGTTTTGTAATCTTTGTTGTAGCTGAGGGTGAGTTTGAGATAAAGAGTAAATCTGGATCAGAGATGATTTCAAAGGGAGAGAGCGTGCTTATCCCTGCATATATGGGAGAATTTAGCCTTTTACCAAAGTTAAAAGGATCTGAATTGATTATGGTTACTGGAAAATTCTAATTTTTTGGTAGAACTTTAGTTAAGATCTTCGTCTGAAAGATCAAAAAAGGTATCGAGAAGAGAGTCCATATCTCTTCTCTCTTTTTTTGTTGGGCGTCCTGTTCCTCTGTCGCGCGATAAGAAGACTGTCTCTCTTGGAGCGTTCAACTTATCCAACTCCTCTTGTGGGGTAATGTTGGTCAGGTATAGCTCAACTGTCTTTGCAGGCTGTCTGCGGTCGATTAAAGCTTCGATAATGAATTCAAAGTTTATGAATCCCTTTCTAACGCGCAGCTTATCTTTTACTTTTAGATCGCGGGATGGTTTTGCCTCAGCTCCATTAACAAAGATCCTACCCGATTTGCACGCATCAGCTGCATCAGCCCTTGTCTTGTAAATTCTCACAGCCCATAAAAATTTGTCTGCTCTTACTGATGTTATCTCTGCCATAACCAAATCTCCTCGCTATAACTTTAAATTATTGCTATTTTGAATTGACTTCATTCATTGCTCTGTCGGGACCGATTGTCCCAAAAGCTTTAATTGCATCTATTGCCTTGTCACAAATAAAAGGTAACTCCTTTTGCTCTGCTTCGCTCCATTTACCTAATACATAGTCAACTTGGCGGCCTTTATTGAAAGAGTCGCCAATTCCAATACGGATTCTGCAATATGAATTCGTTCCAAGGACTGCATTAATGTCTTTTAGACCGTTATGTCCACCATCACTTCCTTGCTTCCTCATTCTGAGTGTACCAAATGGGAGTGCGATGTCATCTACGATTACTAATAGGTTCGAAATGTCTATCTTTTTTTCGTTTAGCCAATAGTTTACAGCTTTACCACTCAGGTTCATGTATGTGGATGGTTTTAGAAGATAGAAGCTTCTTCCTTTGAATCGATATTCAGTTACCGATCCGTAACGGTCCGATGAAAAAGAGATGTTGGATGCCTTAGCTAAAGCATCCAACACTGTAAATCCTATATTGTGGCGAGTATCAGCGTATTCGATTCCTATGTTTCCTAATCCTACAATTAAGTAGCTCATACTCTCAAAATATTATGTTCGTTACTATTTGCCAGCAGCAGCTGCAGCAGCAGCACCTATAGCGGCACGTGTCATCTTAACTGCGCAGATGATAGTTGACTTAGGGGTAAGGATATTGATATTGTCGTAGCTAAGATCGCCAGCAACAATTGTCTTACCAAGTTTCAAGTTTGTGATATCAACTGAAACTGTATCTGGAAGGTCGTTGATATTTGCAGAGATTTTAATCTTTCTTGTTGAAACGATTAATTTACCACCTTGACGAACTCCTTCTGAGTTACCAGTAATTGCGATTGGAACTGAAATAGTTACAGGTCTCTCTTGAGAAACTGCTAAGAAGTCTATGTGTAGAGCCTCGTCAGTTACTGGGTGGAAATGAGCTGCGTGATATACTGCAAGGTGTTTTGCACCTTCGATTTCTAGTTCAATGATGTAAGAGTTTGGAGTGTTTAAAACATTATTTAGCTCTTTTGCATCAACTGAGAAGTGGATGTTTTCTACTTTTGGTCCGTAAAGAACACATGGTACTTGTGCGTCTCTTCTAAGTTGTTTGATGGCTTGTTTGTTTGAAAGCTCTCTTTTTTTACCTACTAAAGTAATGGTTTTCATGATGTTGTTTTTAAAATGTGTTACTCAGCCCAGCCTTTCTGGGCCCCATTGCACCAAAAGGATAACCTTTTAGAGGGCGCAAAGATAGAAAAAAATCTCTGCTTTGCAATACTTATTGAACCATTCCTGCCGACTGATTCCAAGCAAGAGTTTTATAGAAGTTGTCTAAAAACTGATTAGCTGGCTTTGGAATGTATGTACTTAAACCTGAGTATTTTTTAATTTCAATATCAAGAAAGTTTGAGGTGTACCACTTTTGTGTAACAACTCTGTTTAATGCTTGCGAAAACTGTAGATATTCATCAGGTGTAGCTAACTGTTTTGCAAAATCATCTATATCGTAAAACCAATGTTTGTTTAATCTAAAATAGGGTTGAATCTGAAGTAGATTAACATTTTGAATATTCGCTCTATGGTTCGAAAAAATTGATCTACAGATATTTGCTAATGACTCTATCTCAGATAATTTATAAATAGAGATTGTTGCGTAGCTATTATTTGATGTGTAATAAAGAAAATACTCCTGGCATGCCTCAACTAAATCTGAATCAGGCTCGAAGAGTGGTTTCATGATTTTGTTATAAGGGAAGCCTGTTGCTAAAATTTCAGTTGGTGATGCAATAATATAATCAGCTTTATTTCTCAACTGGTAGATTGTCTCTACTCCTCCCGACAGGCAACAATCGAACAAAATAAATGAAAACTTATAGTTCAATGCCTTCTCCAGATCAGTTATCTCCATTTCTGTCCCCCTGTCTTCACCAAAACTTTTTACTGCAATACTACTCTCACTTGATTTAACTAAGTGTGCATATGGATCTTGAAATGGGGCAAGTCCAGCTGGATTAGATGCATAATAACCTTGTGGCAACCACCCCGTTGAGTGCGACCAAAGAATTAGTCCATACTCGTCCGATTTAAATCTTGTATGTACCTCATCAAGTACAGCTTTAAGTGTTGTGTAATCAGCAGAGTTTTTTCCAACATAGGTTGAAATAGTCTGTTCAATTACAGCTCCATTTTCTTTATAAAATCTTACTAGTACCGGATCTTTACCTGGTAAGTGCTTAACAATTATAAGTAGTTGGTCGGATGAGGCATCAGGAACAAAACCAGATTTGATAGCAGTAAGGTTATCCTGCGCATAGCCGCTAAGATTGTTGTTTGCTGCCATATATAAGACAATAGCCTTCTTGTATATCTTTTGATTTTCAGGATCTTTAGAACAAGATACGACAAGGGTTAGAATCAAAAAGATTATTAATTTAAATCTAATGAACTTATGAATTGTTAGTATGTTTTTCATTGAAAATGCATTGTGTTTAGCAAATATAACCATTATTTGAAAGTTAGTCTTGTAACAATGTGGAATTTTTATTAAAATTGTATGATTTAAACGAATTGAAAAACTCTTTATGGACAGTCTAGATTACAGAGATCTTATCAGCAGGGCTCCTTTTGGATATGCTTATCATCAGATAGTTACAGACCAAGAAGGTAATCCTTGCGACTATATATTTCTTGAAGTTAATCCAACTTTCGAACGACTAATAGGCTTGTCAAAAAGCGATTTAATTGGCAAACAGGTCTCTGAAGTGATTCCTGCTGTTATGCATGATGAATTTGACTGGATTCAATTCTATGGCGATGTTGCCTTGAATGAAAAAGAGAGAGAGATAGAGCAATACTCAACTGCGCTTAATCGGTGGTATCGTATTCTTGCCTATTCCCCTAAAAAGGGTCGTTTTGCTACAATTTTTACTGACATAACAATTGAAAAAGAGGAAACATACAACTTAGAAGGGTTTAATGCTGTGAATTTGGATCTTATGTGCATCACAGATAAAGCCGGGACATTTCATAAAATCAACCAAGCTTGGAATTTTGTATTTGGATACGAATTCGAAGATTTAAAAAATATAAAGTATTTCGATTTAGTGCATCCTGATGATATTGAGAAGTCTCATAAAGAGGTTGAGAAACTTAGAAAGAATGGAGAGGTCCTGAACTTTGTAAATAGATTTCTATGCAAAGATGGATCGTATAAACACATTGAGTGGAGAGCTAAGAAAAAAGACAACTTGATATTTTCAGCGGCTAGAGATGTGAGCGAAAGAGTTGCTGCAGATGATTTGATTAAGGAGAGAGAAGCCAATTTCAGTGCTTTCTTTGAGGCAATTGATGATATAATTTTCATTTGCAATTTAGAGGGTAAAGTACTATATGTGAACAAATCCTCTTGCGAAAAATTAATGTATTCTAAAGATGAGTTACTTGAAAAAAACATTTTAGAAGTTCATCATAATGAATATGAAAAAGAGATTCATTGTTACTTAAACGAGATCTTTACAGGAAATCGTAAAACTTGCCCTGTTCCTCTGCAAAGAAAAGATGGGCAGCGAATAGAAGTTGACACACATGTCTGGATTGGAAAATGGAATGGAAGAGACTCTCTGTTTTGCTTGTCTAAAGACCTGACAGCAGAGATGGAATCGCTTCAAAAATTCAACAAGATGTTCGATAACAATCCTGCATTGATTGCTGTAAGTGAATTCCCATCGATGAAGTTCTTAGAGATTAATGCGGCATTTCTTGAGAAGACAAAATTTTCAAAAGACGAAGTCGTTGGTAAAACACCTCTTGAACTGAATATTTTTACGGAAGATTCAGAACACATGGACTTTTTCCGTTCAATCGGCAAAAAGGGACTAATTCAAAATGTTGAGCTCAAGATTAGAACTAAAACAGGAAGAATACTTGATGGTCTTTTCTCGGGGACACTGTTTGAAAGCAAAGGTCAGAAATACTTCATGACCGTAATGACCGATATAACTCGATTGAAAGAGGTTGAGAGAGAGCTAGCTCGCAGTAGAGAGCAATACATGTTAGCTGTTACTGGATCTAATGATGGGATATGGGATTGGGATCTTAAGACAAATAAGATGTTCATTTCGGACAGGTGGAAAGAGATGCTTGGGTATAAAGACAGCGAAATTGCTAATAGTTACGACTCATTTTCGCTTCTGATGCACGAAGATGACAGACAAAGAGTATTCTCTTATTTAGACAGATATCTTAAAGGAGAGATTACTGAATATAAGATTGAATTTAGAATGATGAATAAAGATGGATATCCTAGATGGATTCTATCTAAAGGACAAGCTTTTCGTGACGCTGAAGGAATTCCATACAGAATGGCTGGATTCCATTCAGACATCACCGACAGCAAACTTACCGAAGATGCATTGATTAGTCAAACTGCGCTTCAGACTATTTTAATGGACATCTCTTCAAAATATATAAACATCAACTTTAGCGAGATAGATAGCTCAATAAATGAATCATTAAGACAATTGGCCTCCTTTGTTGGTGCCGATAGAGCTTATGTATTTGATTATGACTTCAAACGCAATATTTGTAATAACTCATTTGAATGGTGCGCAGAGGGCATAGATCCTCAAATTGATCAACTACAAAATGTTCCAACTGAGGCTATTCATTGGTGGGTAGAGACTCACATCAAAGGAGATTCGCTTTATATTGATGATGTTGATGCGCTCGATGATAAAGACCCAGTAAAGGACATCTTACAGCCCCAAGGAATTAAGAGTATAATTACGATTCCTTTAATGGAGAGTGAAAACTGTGTCGGGTTTGTTGGATTCGACTTTGTAAAATCTTATAGAGCATATTCCGATAATGAAGAGATTTTGCTTAGAGTTTTTGCGGAGATGCTTGTTAATGTAAAACATAGAGCCGATCTTGAGAGAAAACTAATTGAAGAGAAATCTCGCGCTGAGATTGCAAGTAAAGCCAAATCCGAATTTTTGGCAAATATGAGCCACGAGATTCGCACACCTCTAAATGGAGTAATTGGATTTACAGAACTTCTTAAAAACTCCCCTCTTTCGGCTGTTCAACAACAATATGTAGAGAATGCAAATATCTCTGCACACTCGTTGTTGGGAATCATCAATGACATCTTGGACTTCTCTAAAATTGAAGCTGGAAAACTTGACCTCGAAATGATAATGACAGATATTGTAGAACTAGTTGAACAATCATCAGATATCATCAAATTCCAATCTTCAAAAAAATCATTAGAGCTTCTATTGAATATAGATCCTTCAATGCCTCGTTTTGCGCTTGTTGATCCAATAAGGCTCAAACAGATTCTTGTCAATCTTTTGAGTAACGCTGTTAAGTTTACAGAAAGTGGTGAAATTGAGATCAAAGTTGCCTACCAAAACATTAACGATAAGGTTGGTTCATTTACATTCTCGGTAAGAGATACTGGAATTGGCATCTCTGAAGATCAAAGAAATAAGCTCTTCAAAGCATTCTCTCAAGCAGACTCTTCTACTACAAGAAAATTTGGAGGGACAGGTCTTGGTCTAGTAATTTCAAATTTACTGGCAGAAAAAATGGGCAGCAGGATCGAATTAGAGAGCGAACAAGGTACTGGATCTACATTCTACTTCACACTCTCTACTCGATTTGAAGAGGGAGATAAATTGGATGCTAACAGTTTGGACGGTATCAAAAGAGTACTCGTTGTCGATGATAACGACAACAATAGAATGATTTTGGAGCATACTCTTAAGAATTGGGGTATTGAATTCACAGGATGTGACAACGGTTTTTCATCGCTTCAGATGATAGAAAAGTCAAAAATGTTCGATGTAGCTATTGTTGACTATCATATGCCATACTTGAATGGTCTTGACACTATTCGTATGATTCGAGAGACTTTAAAAATTGGACCGGAAAAACTTCCAATCATCCTTTTACATAGTTCGTCTGACGACCTTGCAATCCACGAAGAGTGTAAGAGGCTCAAAGTTAGATTTAATCTGATCAAGCCAGTTAAATCGCAGGAGCTGCTTCATTATATACGTAATATAAGAAACGTAGAAGATACAGAATTTAAAGGCAACGAATTAAAAGAGACTAAACAACAGGCTCTTGCCGAAAATCTCAAATCAACAATTATGATTGTTGAAGATGTGGAGCTAAATATGATTCTTGCTAGAACCATAGTAAAACAGTTAGTACCGAATGCTGTCATTCTCGAAGCAAAAAACGGAAGAATCGGATGTGAACTTGCTGAAAAACACAACATATCACTCATATTGATGGACGTTCAAATGCCAGAGATGAATGGTCTAGAAGCGACAGAAAGAATTCGCCTAATGGATAAAGAAAAAGGAATCCATACTCCAATTTTAGCGTTGAGTGCTGGTGTTGTTAAAGGGGAGAAGGAGAAGTGCTTCGAAGCGGGTATGGACGATTTCCTAGCAAAGCCTATATCGATTGATGAGCTCCGTAAAGCATTTGAGAGATACTTAAAGGGAGAAGAGTCTGCAGAAGAGATTATCACGAACGAAGATGATCCAAAAAGCCATTTCGACAGAGATGCTCTACTTTCGAGAATAGACAATAATACTACAATTTTGAATCAAATTCTCGACACTGCAAAAGGTGATATTCAAAAGGATGTTGATGATTTAGTGATTTCAATCAAAGAGAAAGATTTCGATAAGATTAAATCTCAAGGTCATGCATTGAAAGGTGTTGCTTTAACACTTAGTTTTAACAAACTTGGAGAATTGGCAAAAGAGATTGAAATAGCTGCAAAAGAGGGTTCTGATAAAATAGATTCACTGGTTGACGACCTTACAGCAGAGTGGAACTACATTAAAACGATAATCTAGAACTTTATTAATGCAGTTGTTTAATCAAGATCTTACTTTAGTCTTTAAAAATAAAGAATACTGCTAAGACTAAAAAAATAAATGCAATAAAATGATTCAGCTTAAATGTTTCATTTTTAAACATTAACATAGAAAAGACTACAAATACAAGGAGTGTAATAACTTCTTGTATTACTTTTAGTTGAACAAGAGAGAACGGTCCACCAAACTCTTTGTATCCAATTCTGTTTGCTGGAACTTGAAAACAATACTCAAAAAGAGCTATTCCCCAGCTAATCAATACAACTGCTATCATTCCCCATTTTCCCCAACCCTTTTGAACATCAAATTTAAGGTGACCGTACCAAGCAAGTGTCATGAAACTATTTGAAATCAAGAGCAGTAGTATGCTCCAAAATCCTCTTCCCATATTTTTGCATTAAAAAAACGGAGGCGAAACTACTTAAAAAAGTTTATATTTGTCACAAAATCATTCATAATCTTTAATTTTATGAAGAACAGCGGAACCAAAGATTCTTTCGAGAATCTAACAGATACTGCAAAGGAGTATCTTGACATGAGAATAGATGCACTAAAACTTCAGCTTGTGCAACATCTCTCAATTTTGTTTGCAAAAATTGTCTACATTATCATCATTCTGATTTGTGGAGGAATTGCAGCAGCCTTCTTTGCCGCAGCTTTGAGTTCTTACATTGGAGAACTACTCAACTCCGAAGCTGCTGGAACATTGATAACAGGAGGTATCTTTGTTCTAATAATCTTTATTTTATACCTCAAGAGAAAAACAATCTTCACCACAAGCATGGTTAAAATGTTTTCTAAAATGTTTTTTGAACCTAAATAGTGCAATCATGAATAGAGATAAAAGATATTCAGAAATCTCTTCGCTTGAGGAGCTAAAGAGAGAAAGGGCATCCTTAGAGACTCTAATTGAGCACAAAGAGATGCAGCTTAAAGAAGATATTGCAGATTTTAGAGATTCTCTCAGACCTGTCAGAATTTTAACATCCTTAGTAAGCAACATAACGGTTTTGTATCCGTTCTTTACTATGGGGAAGAAAATCATTCAGTCAGTGATCTCATTTTTTAAGGGCGATGATCAAAGTTTGAAAAACGAAGAAACAACTATAAATAACACTCAAAATCAAGACAATCAATGAAATTTTTAAAAACAATGCTCATTTTATCAATTTCGGCAGCAGGTTTTTTAACAGCATCTTGCGATCCTCCTGTTAAAGATACCGAAGGTGAATTCAAATATCTCGCCGACGAGTTTGCCGACATTAAAGTAATCCGCTACAAAATCCCAGGTTGGGATTCTCTTACTCTTCAACAAAAAGAGTACATCTATCACCTTTCAGAAGCGGCAAAAAGTGGTAGAGACATTTTCTGGGATCAAAACTTCAAGTATAATTTGAAGATTAGAAAATCTTTAGAGAAAATTCTAGATGAGTTCAAAGGAGATACAACCTCCGAAGAGTACTCAAAATTTATCGTTTATGCTAAAAGAGTATTCTTTAGCAACGGTATTCACCATCACTATGCTGAATATAAGATTATCCCTGAGTGCTCTCAGGACTATTTCCGCACATTGATGACAGAGTCTGGACAAGCTACTTTAGCCGACACTTTACTTCCAATCATCTTCGATCCTGCTCTTTACCCATACAAAAAGAATATTTCTGGCGAAGGAGATCTTCTTCTTAACTCAGCAGTGAATTTCTACGAAGGCGTTTCGAAGGCCGAAGCTGAGAAGTTTTATGCAGCAATGGAGAACCCAAAAGATACAACACCTATCTCTTATGGTCTTAATTCAAAACTTATTAAAAAAGATGGCAAATTAGTTGAGTTGGTTTATAAACAAGATGGTCTTTATGGCGAAGCAATCTCTCAAATTATTTTCCACCTAGAGAAGGCAAAAGCTGTTGCTGAAAACGATATTCAAAAGAACTACATCGACAAACTGATTGCATATTACAAAACTGGCGATCTAAACACTTGGGACGAATATAATGTTGCTTGGGTTCAAGATACAAAATCGGATGTTGATTTCGTTAATGGTTTCATCGAAAATTATGGTGATCCAATGGGCATGAAAGCAACATGGGAATCAGTTGTAAACTTCAGAGATAAAGAGGCTTCGAAAAGAACAGAGATTATCAGTGCAAATGCTCAATGGTTCGAAGACAACTCTCCTACCGATACTAAGTTTAAGAAAAAAGAGGTTAAAGGTGTATCTGCAAAAGTTATCACTGTAGCTTCTCTTGGTGGCGATTGTCATCCTGTATCTCCGCTTGGAATCAACCTTCCTAATGCAGACTGGATTAGAAAAGACTATGGTTCAAAATCGGTAACTATTGCAAATATTACTGATGCTTATGATAAGGCAGCTGAAGAGTCTCCAAAGAGCTTAAGCGGCGAATTCTCATACGATGAGAAAGAGCGTGAACTTCTAAAAAAATATGGTTCACTTACTGGAAATCTTCATACCGATCTTCACGAATGTTTAGGACATGGTTCAGGACAACTTCTTCCTACCACATCTTCAAATGCATTGAAAGAGTTCAGCTCTCCTTTAGAAGAGGCTAGAGCAGACATCTTCGCTCTTTACTATCTTGGTGATAAGAAACTTATTGAATTAGGCATTCTTCCCGATGAGGAGGCATACAAATCTGAATATATTGCTTATATCAGAAATGGTATTATGACTCAGTTTGTTCGTATTGATCTAGGCAAAACCGTAACTCAGGCTCATATGCAAGGTCGTAAGATGATTGCTGAGTGGTGTTTTGAGAAAGGTAAAGCTGAGAATGTGATTGAGAAGGTTCAAAAAGATGGCAAGACCTATTTTGTTATTAACGATTATGTTAAGTTAAGAGGTCTATTTGGAGAACTTTTGAAAGAGCTTCAAAGAATCAAATCAGAAGGTGATTACGCAGCAGGAAAAGAGCTTATTGCCAAATATGGCGTTAATATCGACCCTGTTCTTCATAAAGAGGTAAAAGAGCGTTATGCTGCTTTGAATCTTAAACCTTATGGTGGATTTATCAATCCAGAGATAGTGCCGGTAGAAAAAGACGGCAAGATAGTCGACTATAAAGTAGAATATCCTGCCGATTTCTTAAAACAAATGCGTGAGTATGGTAAGAAATATAGTTTTTTAAAAGTTAACTAGTTCTTATTTACTATAGGAATCTCCTCTGGGTCATCACCATCTAGGTTATCGGCCCAGAGGTATTTTTTTGTCTCTTTTACTATCACTCTAGAGAGCAATAGAAGTGCAATCAAGTTTGGAATAGCCATCAAAGCATTCATACTGTCGGCAATGCTCCATACTAAAGAGAGATTCATAACAGACCCTATAAAAACGGCAACAATCCAAAACATTCTATATGAAAAAATGTACTTTTTGCCTCCAAGATACTCTACTGCCTTCTCTCCATAATAAGACCAACCAAGAATTGTTGAGAATGCAAAGGTGATTATACCTACCGATAAAATAAATGTTCCAATATATGGTATTTTGCTAAATGCCGCTTTTGTCAGTGCTGCTCCTTGAGTGTGGTCAATATCTGGATGAGCAATGATAGAGCTTACTAAGACAAGACCAGTTAGTGCACAAACAACAACAGTATCCCAAAATGTACCTGTCGAAGAAACAAGTGCCTGACGAACTGGATTTCTTGTCTTTGCTGCTGCAGCTACAATTGGAGCAGATCCCAATCCTGATTCATTAGAAAAAAGACCTCTGGCAATACCGTATCTTGCTGCCATCATCACAGTAGTTCCGACAAAACCGCCTCCCGCTGCTTGAGGTGTAAATGCAGATTTGAAGATTAAAGTAAATGCTTCACCTAAGAAACTACTATTGATAATTAATATGGCAATACATCCAATCACGTAAAAACCAGCCATAAAAGGAACAAGTGTTTGGCATACTTTTGAAATCCCCTTGACACCAAAAATAATAACAAGTGCAGTTGAAATACTCAAAATTAATCCAGTTACATATGGTGAGATCGAATATGTCTCATCCATTAAAAGAGCGATAGAATTGGCTTGTACTGTATTACCAATACCAAAAGCAGCTATAGCTGTAAAGATACAAAACAATACTGCCATCCATTTCATCTTTAGCCCTCTCTCTAAGGCATACATCGGACCACCTAGCATTGTTCCATCAGAGGTCTTTACTCTGTATTTTATTGCTAACAGCCCCTCGGAGTATTTGGTTGCAATTCCAAATACGCCTGTTAACCAACACCACAAAACAGCACCTGGTCCACCAAGAGCAACAGCTGTTGCTACTCCTACAATATTACCAGTGCCAATAGTTGCTGCTAATGCTGTTGCAAGTGCTCCAAACTGGCTTACATCACCGCTTCCTGTCTTGTCCTTTGTTACAGACAGTTTAATTGCAGTAAAAATTTTTCTTTGGGGAAATCTGAGTATTATGGTGAGGTACAAGTGCGTCCCCAGCAGCAATACAATCATCGGCCATCCCCATAAAAAAGAGCCGATGGTGTTTACGATCGAAGTTATGTTTTCCATTGTTTAAGTGTATATTTGCAAAGTTAAAAAAATAGAGATTCATTCGTCGTTGAAAAAGAAGATATATATAGCTCTGGCTTCGCTTTTTGTAGTTCTTGGAGCCATTGGCACTATCATTCCACTACTGCCCACAACACCATTTTTATTGGTTGCTGTCTATTTCTACATGAAGTCGTC
>JASDTB010000040.1:0-3609 GCA_041441455.1 Bacteroidales bacterium | reverse complement strand
TGAATGTTATACAATTTCCTGCAGATCCCCCCAATCTGCCAGAATAAAGTATAACTATCTATTAATAAACATTATAGCATTTTTAGTCAATGTTTTGTAATCTTTAATTAAAACTAAAGCTCACTATTTCAAGCACATAGGAATTATTCTGGCAGATTGGGGGGATCTGCAGGAAATCGCAAAACATATTGTCTATGTGATACTTAGCCTCTATTTGAAAACTTAACTTCAAGCTAAAATGTCTCAAAATCAAAAACACGTGATGTTCAGGACAGGGCGAAGCTTTGCTGAGCATATAATAATGCGAAGCACCATTAGAATCGAAAAGTTATGCCTGGGGTAAACCGAATAAGATATATGTATCTTCTGATTAAGTTATTACAATTGTCGCATATAATGTTATACAACCTATGTTGTTGATTCTATGAGCATTTTGCAAATACCTGCAGACTACCCATAGTCTGACGAAATATACAAATAATATTGATATTCTTTTAGTTAGCGATGAGGGCGAGAAATTTAGGAAGAGAGTAAGAAAGTGAAAAAGAGAAAGGGTAACTAAAAATCTCTTTTTAGTCACCCTCTTTTACTATTAGTTATGAGTTATTTCAAGTAGATCTTACTTCACTTCTTCAAAATCTACGTCGGTTACCTCTTTGTCGCCGCCGTTGTTTGTTGAGTTGTTGTTTGCGCCGGCGCCTGGGTTTGGTTGATCTTGAGCAGGACCGCTTTGTTGAGCAGCTTTTGCCATATCTTCCGAAGCAGCGTGCCATGCAGCATTCAATTGCTCAGTAGCTTTGTCGATGGCAGCAATGTCGCCCGATTTGTGAGCCTCTTTGAGCGAAGCCAAAGCTGTCTCAATTGCACCCTTTTTGTCGCCAGGGATCTTGTCGCCATACTCTTTTAGGTTCTTCTCCGATTGGAAGATCATAGTGTCGGCAGCGTTGATTTTGTCAACTCTCTCTCTCTCCTCCTTATCTTTCGCCTCGTTAGCCTTCGCCTCGTCTCTCATTCTCTTGATCTCATCTTCGGTCAATCCGCTAGAAGCCTCAATTCTGATCTTTTGCTCTTTGCCAGTTCCTTTATCTTTTGCAGAGACGTGAAGGATACCGTTAGCGTCGATGTCGAAAGTAACTTCGATTTGAGGAACGCCTCTTGGAGCAGGGGTGATTCCGTCTAAGTGGAAACGACCGATAGTCTTGTTGTCGCGCGCCATAGGTCTCTCACCTTGGAGAACGTGGATCTCAACAGACGGTTGATTGTCGCTTGCAGTAGAGAATACCTCCGATTTGCGAGTAGGGATGGTTGTGTTAGACTCAATCAATTTTGTCATAACTCCACCGTAGGTCTCAATACCTAATGAAAGAGGAGTAACGTCCAAAAGAAGAACATCTTTCACATCACCAGCAAGAACACCGCCTTGGATTGCAGCACCAACAGCCACAACTTCGTCTGGGTTAACACCTTTACTTGGGGCTTTGCCGAAGAACTTCTCTACGATTTGTTGAATTGCAGGAATTCTGGTCGAACCACCAACTAAAAGAACCTCGTCGATATCGTTTGCAGTAAGGTTTGCATCGCTCAACGCCTTGCGGCATGGCTCAACTGTTCTTTGAATCAAAGAGTCACAAATTTGCTCAAATTTAGCACGGGTAAGTGTCTTTACTAAGTGTTTTGGAACACCGTCAACAGGCATAATGTATGGCAAGTTGATCTCAGTAGAGGTTTGGCTCGAAAGCTCAATTTTAGCCTTCTCAGCAGCCTCTTTCAATCTTTGAAGAGCCATTGGGTCTTTTCTAAGATCGATACCGCTATTCTCGCTCTTGAACTCATTAGCCAACCAGTCGATGATCTCTTGGTCGAAGTCGTCACCACCAAGGTGAGTGTCACCATTAGTTGATTTCACTTCGAATACACCGTCGCCAAGCTCAAGTACCGAGATGTCGAAAGTACCACCACCAAGGTCGAATACCGCAACCTTCATGTCTTTGTGCATTTTGTCGAGACCATAAGCCAAAGCCGCAGCTGTAGGCTCGTTGATGATTCTCTTCACTTTAAGACCAGCAATCTCACCAGCCTCTTTTGTAGCTTGACGTTGAGAGTCGCTAAAGTATGCTGGAACTGTGATGACGGCCTCTGTAACCTCTTGACCAAGATAATCTTCAGCAGTCTTTTTCATCTTTTGAAGTACCATTGCAGAGATCTCTTGCGGGGTATATTGTCTTCCGTCGATGTTTACTCTCGGAGTGTTGTTGTCGCCTCTCTCAACTTTGTAAGGAACGCGGCCTACCTCGTTCGAAACCCTGTCAAAGGATTCACCCATGAATCTCTTGATAGAGAAGATGGTTTTGGTTGGATTTGTGATAGCCTGTCTCTTTGCAGGATCACCAATTTTTCTCTCTCCGTTGTCGGCAAATGCCACTACCGAAGGTGTGGTTCTCTTTCCTTCGCTGTTGATGATAACTGCAGGCTCATTGCCCTCCATCACGGCAACGCAGGAGTTTGTGGTTCCTAAGTCGATTCCGATAATTTTTCCCATAATCTTGATTAATATATTTTGTTTGTTTTATTTCAATTTTATTCTTGCCCTTGAATCTTCTAAGATTGTGCCAAAAGAAAAAACTGACAGAGTGTCATATTTCAAGTGTAAAATAATTGCTTAGATTTGCACCACTTAATTTTAATTAAAACTTGTTCCAACACAATGTCAACAGAGGGAAGGAGTAGAGTCTTGACTACTCGAAAATTATTGGAAATGAAACAAAAGGGTGAGAAAATTGCAATGCTCACCGCTTATGACTATACATCGGCTAAAATATTGGATGAAGCCGGAATCGACATCATTCTTGTGGGTGATTCGGCTGCTAACGTAATGGCAGGACACGAGACAACTCTGCCGATTACAATTGATCAGATGATCTATCATGCTCAGAGCGTTGTGAGAGCAGTAAAGAATCCGCTGGTTATTGTAGACATGCCATTTGGTACCTATCAGGGAAACTCTCGCGAAGCGGTCTCGAGCGCAATCAGAATCATGAAGGAGTCTGAGGCAGACGCGTTAAAGGTTGAGGGAGGCTCAGAGGTTATGGAGTCTGTCAGACGCATTCTTTCGACAGGGATCCCTGTCATGGGACACCTTGGTCTCACTCCGCAATCGATCCACAAATTCGGAACCTATACCGTAAGGGCAAGAGAGGATGCAGAGGCTGCGAAGTTGGTCGAAGACGCCATCGCTCTCGAAGAGGCTGGATGTTTTGCACTTGTCTTAGAGAAGATTCCTGCAACATTGGCAGCAAAGGTTGCCTCTATTCTAAAGATTCCAGTGATTGGAATCGGTGCAGGAAACGGTGTCGATGGTCAGGTGTTGGTTATGCACGATATGCTTGGCCTCAATACAGACTTCTCTCCACGTTTTTTACGTAGATACCACAATCTTAAAGATGAGATGCTCAAAGCCTTTGGTAGCTACATCAACGACGTGCGAAGCGGCGATTTCCCTAACGAAAACGAACAATACTAAAGATGAATATTTTTGACCAATCAAGGATTCTATACGAAGACAACCATCTGATTATTGTAAATAAGATGGCTGGAGACATTGTCCAAGGC
>JASDTB010000039.1:0-23934 GCA_041441455.1 Bacteroidales bacterium | reverse complement strand
TTCTGTTTTATTTTCCAATCTTCTCTTGTTAGAACCTTCCAAATTTGTTCTTCGTTTAGCGCTTTTTTGGAGAAGAAGATTTGGATACATGGCATATCGTCCTCTCTCATGTAAGTATTTATACCTAGAAATCCATCATTTAATGAAAGATAACTTGATAAAAAAGGAATCGTTTTAGCAAGAACTGGTTTATCTAGGCCAGGCATTTCAAGTTCATAAATTGCCTCATCTTTAGTACCCCACTTTTCATTATTATCCTTGTATCTAGAAGAGTATGCTTTAAATTGACGAACCATAAATTCACGTCTAGAAATTGTATCTACTTTAGCTTCTAACGAAATAAATTTGAAATCAACATCAATTTTCTTAGTTTTTCCTCCATGAACAGGCATCTGTAGCTCTCTCATCTCTAATATTTCCTTAATAAATCTTTCATCAATTGGTTCATTAATATCAAGGAATAATCTTATGATTAAAGGGTGAGCAAACTCAGTTTCTAATCCATAGTAACCTCTTTCTGTTAATCTAAGTTGAATCCCAAAATAATTTGGATCCATTCTATCATACATGTTTTCTGCTCTTACAGTTATGATTTTTATCTTTTCTACATCCTTAGGAGGATTAGAAATTTTGAATTTAGCAGGAGTATAAATAGACTCTTCAATTTCATCTTTAGAAATCTCGTTAGGATCGTAAAAAATCTTTACTTTTTGGTGTTCTGTAAATGTTTGAACTCCATATATTCCATGGATCTCTCTAAGCTGCTCAGCAAATACTTTAGATGTACCATAGCAATTTATCGATCTAAGTCCTCTTATTTCATGTTCCTTGAGTTTTTCAATTTTTGTTTCATCAGCCCACATATCTGTAAGCATTGGAAGCTCCCAAATAGACCCAATATACATGGCAGCTGCAAAAAGCAATACGATTACAATTGGGGGAAGAAATTTGAACTTTTTCGATCTATTAATTGAAAGAGCTTTCTGAGAACATGAATTTATACAATCTCCACAGAGGTTACAATCTATATGGTCAACTCTTTTTGACTCGGAAATTTTAATGCTATAAGGACAAGATTTATCGCATTCATTACAATTTGTGCAAGTATTTTCATCTCTTGTAATCTTAAAGAATGGGGCATATCTGGATTTAAGGAAAATTATTTCAAGAAGATAACTAATAGTCAACAAGGCACCTAATATATATAGCCAGTGAATTTGAACACCAAATAAATTTAGCCCTACATATGTACCAGCAACTATTGCAACAACTACTATATATTTGAAAATATTACTCATTGCCCCTAATGGACAAATGTATTTGCACCAAAACATTTTAATAAAGAATCCACCAAAGACAAGCAGATAAATTGAGGTAAGAGTCATCCATACAGAAATCTCTCCATCAAGTCCTGTTGCAATTGCATAATACGGGTCAAATTTCTTGCAAAAAAGTTCAGATGATGATACCGAATAATAGAAAATAATAAATAGTAATAAATACTTTGTAATTCTTAATATCCTATCTAAAATAGAGCCAGTTTTTATTTCAAAGGTTTTAATTTTTAGCGCAACTCTCGCTTTATCGAGATATTCTGTTACTAATCCAATAGGGCATAAATATGAGCAGAATAATTTACTGAACAGTATTATTGCAAGGACTAAAGCTGCAGACATTACAATTTGCATCATGGTCATAGCGCAAGCCATATTGCCATTTACCAGATATGACGTAAAAGCCTGAGCCCCACCGAATGGACAAAAAGATTCTGGATCACTTTTTGTGTTTCCCAAAATTTCTGACAAAACGATAATCATGAGAGCGATAACAGAAAGCTGAAAAATTCTTCTCAGCAAATTTCCCTTTGTATTTTTCATTGTTTAGGTTGTTTGAATTTGAAGGTAAAAATAAGAAATATTCTATAAAAGTAAGCCCTATCAAGAAAATCACTATAAATAGCGATTGAAGGTAAATCTGTTTCATTGTTTCTTTGCAACAAAAAATATGAAAAGATCCTATCTCTTATTAGTTCTTATTTCAGTTCTTCTACTATCCTGTTCAAAAGAGGAATTAACTATTCAACCTACAAAACAAGCATCGGTTTCTCTCGATGTAAGACAATATGACAAATGGATATATTTTAGCTTCTTAAATGGAATTATTGAAACTCCAGTAAACCCCGAAGAGAGTCTAGAATGGGATATCGCATTCCATAGATGGGATGTAAAAACAAATGGAGGAATAGCAGGAAAAGGAAATGGGTCTGCATACATGTCAGAATTAACATCTCTTGACAAAAATTTAATCATTTCAAACATGCAAGAGAGTCAATTTAAATCAAATGTACTAATCAAGACATATATGAAGACACCTGATATGACACAAGGTCCAGAACAAAGAGTTGATGTACCAGCAAATCCGGAATTATGTAAATGGATGGTAGTCAATATGTCGACAATACCTCCTGGTTACAATATGAGTGATAAAATATTCTTAGTAAAGAGTGCTTCTGGAAAATTAGGCGCAATAAAATTTAAGTCGTACATGAACGAGACAGCAGTCAAAGGCTTTGTAACATTTGAATACTTATACCCAATTAACTAAATTGTATGTTAGTAACATTATTATCTACCCTCCTTTTTATCAACAATATAGACACTGTCAAAACAGTTGACAGCACAAAAAAAGAGGCGAGAAACCTAAATGAAATTGTTGTAACAGCATCTAGATCAGCTAGATTTCTCAAAGATATTCCAGTAATAACAAGAGTAATCTCAAAAACCGACATTACAAAACACTCCGGTCAATCATTGATGAGCCTTTTGCAAGATGAAATTCCAGGGCTTGAATTCACGCAAACGGAGGGCGTTACTAACAACATTACATTCCAAGGACTAGGATCAAACTACATCCTTATTCTCATAGATGGAGAGAGACTTGCTGGAGAAACCTCAAGAAGTAATCCTGATTTTAATAGAATTAATCTAGATAATATAGAAAAAATCGAGATAGTTAGAGGAGGAATGTCTACACTGTATGGTTCTGGTGCTGTAGCTGGAGTAATAAATATTATTACTAAAAATGCATCATCTCCACTTAATATTACATTAAAAGGAGATCTTACTACTGATGGAAACCAAAAATACTTTTCTGGTATAAATTATAAAACAAAGAGTATTGAGGGAAGTACAAACTTTTCATTCAGAAAAAAAGACGAATATTTTCTACCCAACAATACAACCCCTCCTTCAATTTACGAGTCTGAAGGTTTTAAGAATGTAAATATTGATCAAAAGATCCAATTCAACATAAAAAAGATTGCTACAATCTCTCTAAAAGGAGGATATTATAATCATGAAAGGTTCAATGCTGGAGATGTCGGAAAAATTATGCATGATATATATCGAGACAAGAATCTGCTAATAAAAGCAAGTGTAGATGCGGACAAAAAAAGCAAGGTTGAAATATCTTATAGTATAGACGATTATGATAAGTTCAATAAATATATTTTATTGGGCAAGAAAGATATGAACTATTCAAATACTATTCAAAATCCAAGAATCCTGTATTTATATAAAGATGGAAAACACTCTTTAACTACTGGTTTGGAGCTAATTCACGAAGAATTGTCAACTTATCAATTTAAAAATAATAGTTATTACAGCAATAATAGCTTATCAGTTTATGCTCAAGATGATGTTGAACTCAAAGATAACTTGCGATTACAAGCAGGATTAAGATTTGATTATAACAATCAATACAAATCTAAGATAAGTCCTAAAATATCAATCTTATATAAATCAGGAGCCTTCTCATACAGAGTTGGATACGCATCTGGTTATAGAGCACCATCTCTTAAAGAACTGCACACTGATTGGAGTCACCAAGGATTTTTCCAATTAATGGGGAACAATAATCTAACTCCAGAAAAAAGTCACAATTTCTCAGCTTCAGGAGAATATATCACAAGAAGTCTTAATGTTAGTTTAAACGTATATCATAACATAATAACAGACAAAATTTCTACTGTTTGGAATAATACACAAGACACCGTCTTTTATAGAAACTTCGAAAGGGCTACTGTCTCTGGCGCTGATGTTAACATAAGATACATTATTGATGATAAGACTTCCCTAAAAGCTAATTATTCATTTGTGAAAGATTGGCAAACAATCAATGGTTTAAATACATCCTCTGTTCGACCACATATATTATTATTAAAAATAGACAGAGACTTTAGACTATTTAAAAAGGACATTAATATTTCATTAGGGGGAAGAATTTACTCGGCAGTAGATACATATTCAGTTCATCAAGAAACCGGGGCTGCTCAGATTTCTACATATCCGGCTTATTCAATGTGGAATATTGGAATTTATGGAAGAGTCTTTGAATTTATGTCTATAAAAACTGGAATAGATAATCTATTCAATTATAAACCAGAAATTATAAATTTTAATTCAGGTATTTCAAAAGGAATTACATTTTATATTTCTGCAGGCTTTAATATCGAATGTCATCAGAAGAGACATAACCATTCATATAAGCATAAAATGTAAGACCAGTTACTGACTTTATCCCTAGCTTCGACGATATGTTTTTTCTATGAGTTAGAACAGTGTTAAAGCTAATTGATAAAATATCAGCAATCTCTTTATTAATATTACCCTTTACAACTAATTTCAGAACCTCAATTTCACGAGAGGACAATTGTTTGTCCTCTCCTTTTTTGCTCTCTTTGCTTGTATGAAAAAATTCATCAAGAATAGATATAATCTCTTCTATTGAGCAAAATGACGGAAGAGTATTAGAAGAGATACCTTTTGCCCCATCAGTCAAAATCAATGTAGATTGCCGCCTAGGGATAAAGAAATCCAATGATTCACAAAACACTTTGTTTTCAACAATAAAATAGTCGAAACTAGTTAAATCTTTGAAATTTAATGGAAATTCCTCAAAATTGGCAATTTCTATCGGAGAGAAATAGGATGAAAGGATATTTTGAATACCCATTGCCCTCAACGTATCTGAGCAAAAAACAGCAACCTTTTTAGTCTGTCTCATTATTTGACAAGTCTAAAATTACTTACGACCGGAAATAATATTCTACTTCTAATTCTCAGATTTTGAACCATATCCTTCTCTAAAGAATGTAAAGAGAATAAAACAGCATGACATAAATTATCATTAAATGCCCCTTTAAGGTACTTTGTCATAATATGTTTAATTTCATGCAATAGCATTACAAAATCCTCATTATCTTCTTTATATGAATTTATATCAAATGATGCCATCTCTGATTCTTTAGAAGCAATTAGACGAAATTGAGGAAAAAAATAAGAATCTTCATCAATTTGGGCAGATAACCTTTTTTTAAAATTTTCGAAAAGTTTTATAATCGATTCAACTTTTTCGTTTTGATTCTTGCTGGTATTAATAAACGCATTTAGATGACTTTCAATATTTGGTAGCATTGCTCCCAAATAATACGAATTAGACCTCTCCAAATACAGCAATATATCATTTATATTAAAACTCTTAACCTTAGATTCTGGAAAGTAGTGTTCATTCATATAAGTATTGACCATGACAATAAAAAAATCGTCATTAATATTGTACTCATTACAAATTTGCTTTACACTCTTATCGCCCAATCCTAATCTTATCCCGAATCTTGCAAGAACTGGAATTAGATTGGGATTATCTTCTACAATGTCGCAGAGAATTGTATTTTGGTTAATAAACAACATCTTCAATAATTTATATTTTTAATATCTACATAATTATCAAAATTAATATCTCTAAAAGCATTGATTAGAAATATCCTTTTATAATCAGATAGGCTATCTATATGTATTTTTTTCTCAATAATTATGCCTTCTCTTATAAGTTTCTCTCTCTTCGTTCCACGCAATAAAGGAGTTGATGGAGTGAATAAGAAACCATCCTTTTCCAATACTATATTTGTATACGAAGAGTCCGTAACCAACCCCTCTTTGACAATTATAATATCATCAGATTCACCTCTTTTACTAAACAAGTCATCAAGCCTGGATCTATCAACATACTTTTTGTCATATTCTATATTATTACAGCGAACTATTTTAAGAGATGATGTTTTTTTATAAGTATAAGGGACTATCTCTTTACTAATAAAGCCAGAATTATCATAAATGACCCTTAACTTACATATATCTCCATAAAATTTATCAATATTATTAATTTCAGATCTAATTGCACCAATGATTTTATCATCAGACGATCCAGATTTACCTAATGATCTGCATATCCTTTCCAAATGATATTCTTGATTGGAAACGATACCCTGATAGATCATTATAGATTCAAAATACATCTTTAATTATCTTTGAATGGTAAATAAATTTTGCTGAAAGCCTCTTCACGTTCCATATCTAAGTCACTGTTAATTGTTATGCCTCCCCCACTTCTATAAAAAAACTTATCTTCAATGGCCTCGATATATCTTATCAAGACACAAGAATCAAGGCTAAATCCATCATAATAACCAAAAATACCAGTATAATACCCTCTCTTCTCCCCTTCACTATCTTTAATAATCCTTATAGTAGACTTTTTAGGAGCACCAGAGACCGAACCAGCAGGCAATAATGAAAAAATTAGGTTGCCCAAATTATCTTCATAACCCTGTTTTAACTTGCCCATAACCTCAGAGCTCATCTGATATATATCTCCATATGAAGTCTTTATTCGATCAATGTATTTAAATTTTGGCACTGAGACCGATTCTGAAATAATTCCAATATCATTTCTTATCAAGTCAACAATTGTATTGTGTTCGCAGTTTTCTTTATAATCAGAGGATAAAATATTCAATGCGTTTTCAATCTCAGCAGACATCGTCCCTTTCATTGGATTTGAAAATATATATCCATTTTCAATCTTCACAAACCTCTCTGGGCTAAAACAGACAAATCGATTTTTAAATAAAACCGAATACATTGAGTCTGAATATGTAAAAATATTATCAAACGATATGTTTAACTGAATCGGCGTCTTTAGTGTTAAGTTGAGTAAATAAGAGTCTCCTCTTGAAATGCCGTTCATCACTTTTTCGAATTTCTTTTGGTAATCACCCCTTGAGATGAAATTTTCAATTTCCAATGCAGAACTACATTTTAATTCACTTTTTTTACATTCTAATTTAAAATTTGAATATCCAGGAACTTTGAATAAAAGGTGTTTACACTCATCAGGAGAAGACGAAAAAAACCCATTTTCTAACTCAAAATCAAACCCGAACAAAAATGGAACTCTCTGTTTTCCATATTTGTTCATCTGATCTACAATCACCTCGACTTTATCTTCGATAAATCTATCCATATTGCTGCAAATGTACTCAAAATATATATTTTTGCACCTAAGTAAAAAGTGCATGAAAAGACTCGTAATAATAGATAATGAAGACTCTTTCATTTATAACATCGCTCATAAAATAAAAGAGGTAAACTCCTTTATTTCAATTGAAATCATCAAACAAGAAGAGGCTACAAGTAGTCAAATAGAGCAATTTGATTATATCATATTATCACCAGGCCCAGGTCTACCTCAAGAGTCGAGTGGAATGATGAACCTAATTAATGAATTCTACACTAAAAAAAAGATTTTAGGGGTATGTTTAGGACACCAAGCAATTAATCTATTTTTTGGAGGAAGACTGAAAAAAATGCCAAAAATTTGTCATGGACAAAAAACTCAGATATTTACATCAACTGAACCCTACTTTGCAACTTTATATAATTCATGGTGTATAGATGAAGATTACCTTCCAGATTGCTTAGAGGTAACCGCTAGAGACAATAACTACAACATAATGGCGATCAGACACAAATCTCTGCCTATTTTAGGAGTACAATTTCATCCAGAATCCATTGCATCTGATTGCCACAAAATAATATTCGAACCATTTATAAGTCTTTAGTAATTAATCATCAAGCACTTGTTACTCATTACGAAAAGCACTTATTACTCATTAAGTAGCTTACTAGCTACTCTTTCTATAACTAATCACTGCCCATAAATTAAAAAATAGGGCGAAGCTCGATAATACAATGATTTGAATCCATAAATCTGAAACTTGACTGCCCTTAAGATAAATCATTCTCATTACCTCGATAAAATACTTCATTGGATTCGCATATGTAATTTTTTCTGCCCATGCAGGCATACTCTCTGTTGGAGTAAAAAGCCCACTCAACAAAATTAAAATTAGCATAAAGAAATACATAACAAACATCGCCTGCTGCATTGTATTGGAATAATTGGAGATTACTAATCCTAAGCCAGAAACAACAAGCACAAAAACAAATGAAATCAAATAGAAAGTAAAGAGACTTCCCTCTGGAAAAATTCCATATACAATAGATGCAAAAATAACACAGATTGTCAAAACTATAAATCCTATAACCCAATACGGGATTAGTTTGGCTAAAATAAACGAAAATTTACCTACAGGGGTTACATTTATTTGTTCAATTGTTCCAGCCTCTTTTTCAGAAACGATATTTAGTGCTGGCAAAAAACCACAAATCATTGTCAAGAGCATAACCATCAATGCAGGAACCATAAATACTTTATAATCCATTCGATTATTATATTTAAATAACGGTTTAATTTCTGCACCAAATTTCACCATAAGCCCTTTTTCAGGAAATATTTCTAAATTAAAATCATTTAGAATATTTATTAAGTAAGAAGAGCCTAGTCCCCCCTTCGTACCATTGACAGCATTAGCTGCAACATAAACCTTTTCAGATCCTTCTCTAACCACATTACGTTCAAAACCATTAGGAATTTCAAGAATCAAATCTGAATTTCCCTTCTCAATATCAATTAATGCATCATTAAATGAATTCACATAATTTACTACATTAAAATGGTCAGACCCTTCAATTTTTTTTGACAACCTATTTGAAATCGTACTATTATCTTTGTCTACAATAGTAATATTTAGATTCTTAACCTCCATATTAGCTGCCCATGGAATTAGCAACATCATTATGAGAGGAAAAACAAATATAATCTTAGGCAAGAATGGATTTCTAAAAATCTGCCTGAATTCCTTTTCTAATAAAAACCTAATCATGTTAATCTAATCTATGTTTAAATTTTTTAACACTAATTCCAATAAAAATGGACATCATTAATAGCATGACACCTATCTCCTTCAGAACATACATGAATCCAACCCCTTGAATCATAACTTTACGAACCGCTTCTATAAACCATTTTGCAGGAATCAACTGAGCAACACCTTTAAGAATAAGCGGCATGTTCTCTACAGGAAACATCATTCCCGACAGTATCATAACAGGCATCATAAACACCATTCCAGAGATCAGCATAGCGGCAACTTGCGTCTCTACCAAAGTAGAGATCATTAAGCCTAGCGAAAGGGAAACCAAAACAAATAACATTGATACGGCAGACAATAAAAACAGACTCCCATTTATGGGAACAGCCAGAACATACTTCGACAATAATAAGATTGTGATCAAATTAATGAGAGAAAGTATAAAATAGGGAATAGTTTTAGCTAATATCAAATATATCGGTCTGACTGGAGAGACAAGCAATACTTCCATTGTACCAGTCTCCTTCTCTCTTACAATAGCAACAGAAGTCATCATTGCACATATTAGCATTAGAATTAATCCCATTACTCCAGGCACAAAATTGTATGAGCTTTTCATTTGTGGGTTATACAGCATTCTATTCTCAACACTAACTGACAAGTTAGCAAAACTCAAAATTATATTTGAAGCATAATTTGTGACAGTAGTGGCCATATTTGGGTCAGATGCATCTGATATAACCTGTACAGGAGTGGATCTTTTATTTTCATAATCTGCCGAAAAACCTTCGGGAACTATCACCGCTAATTTTATCTCTCCTCTCCTCATTAACTCCTCAACTTCTTTTGGTGATTTAAGTAAATGAGTAACTGTAAAATATTTACTATTATCAATCTTATGCATTAGTTTTGTGGCAAGTATATCATCCTTAGGAATATAAATGGCTGTATTTGTATTATTTACCTCATTAGTGAGTGCAAATCCAAATAATATTATTTGAACTATAGGCATCAGAAGCAAGAGCATCATTGTTCGATAGTCTCTGAATATATGCAGAAACTCCTTTTTTACGAAAGCTAATAGTTGTCTCATAATTAATCTGCACTTCTTTTAGCCTTACGGGCTAGTTGATAAAATACACTATCAAAGTCGTCACATCCATATTGCAGTTTTAGTTTCTTTGGAGTATCCATTGCCTCTATTCTTCCGTCAACCATAATAGATACTCTATCGCAATACTCAGCCTCGTCCATATAGTGAGTTGTCACAAAAGCTGTAATTCCATCCTCAGCAGCTTGATATATCATCTCCCAAAATTGTCTGCGAGTACCTGGATCAACACCTCCGGTTGGTTCATCTAAAAAAACAATTTGAGGCTTATGAACAATTGCCAATGAAAAAGAGAGTTTCTGTTTCCACCCTAGAGGAAGTTCTTTTACTAAAGTGTCCTTTGCTGATAACATATCTAATTCAAATAACATATCCTGGGTTTTCTGTACAATTTCATTATTACTTAATCCATATATTCCAGCATACAACCTAAAATTTTCTTTTACAGTCAAGTCATTATACAACGAAAATCGCTGACTCATATATCCAATAGATGCTTTCACCTTTTCAGGAGATTTAAATGCATCATACCCTGCGACGATTGCCTTCCCCGAAGTAGGTTTTAGCAATCCACACAACATTCTCATTGCAGTCGTCTTTCCTGCGCCGTTAGCACCTAAAAAGCCAAAGATTTCGCCCTTTGCAACCGAGAATGATATGTCATCTACAGCGGTAAAACCTCCAAATTTTTTCACTAAGTTGTTTACAATTATTGCACTTTCCATATTATCAATTATTTGAAAAGTAAATGTAATAGTCTTCAATTGTTGGTTTAACACAACAAAAATCAAGTCCTTCATGACCTACAGACTTTATTTCACTCTCAAAGTCTGATATAGATATTCTATCTTTTAAAATAACATGATGTTTATCTCCATAAGTATAAGCTAGGTCAACGCTATTTAGTTTTCGTAAAAATTTCAATAATTCAAACATGTTTTTAGATGAGACTTCAACTATATCTTTTTTAAAATCCGCAACAATCATCTCTGGAGAGTCAGTTTTGATAATCTTACCATCCCTTATAAGGGAGATTTTGCTGCATTGCTTTGCTTCATCCATGTATGGAGTTGAAACGATTACAGTAATCTGCTCATTGTTTAATCTTTTTAAAATCTCCCAAAACTCTCTTCTTGAAACTGGATCAACACCCGTAGTGGGTTCATCTAAAAACAAAATATCTGGTTTATGAATCAATGCACAACACAATGCCAATTTTTGCTTCATTCCTCCCGATAGAGCCCCTGCTCTTCTGTTTTTAAATGGTTCAATCTGCTTATAAATATCCTCAATCAGTCTATAATTTTCTTTGAGCGAAGTGTTAAATACAGTAGCGAAAAGATTAATATTTTCAATGACTGATAAGTCTTGATATAATGAGAACCTGCCTGGCATGTAGCCTACTCTTCCTCTTATCTCCTTATAATCATTTACAGAATCGAATCCTAAAACCTTGACAGAACCTTTATCAGGCTTAATTAATGAGGTCATTATTCTAAAAAGAGTGCTTTTCCCAGCTCCATCAGGACCAATTAACCCATAAATTTCGCCTTTTGCTATCTGCAAGCTGATTTCATTTAAGGCTTCAACTTTACCGTAACGCTTACTAACTCCATTTATCTCTACTACGTTCATATCATATTTGTATTTCACCAAACATTCCAATCTTTATAAAGCCATCGTTTTTAACAATAACTTTTGCAGCATAAACAAGGTTCTCCCTTTCATCTTTAGTCTGGATAGTCTTCGGAGTAAATTCTGCTTTTGGGGAGATCCACGAAATAACACCAACATACTCCTTACTTTCATCCCCAAAATCTACAAAGACCTTAACATTTTGCCCAATTTTCACTTTAGTCATTACATCTGCACTCAGATAAACCCTTAATATCATTTCATTGATATCAGCTATTTTAAAAATAGGTTTGCCTATGGTTAGCAGCTCTCCAGCTTGTATATATTTAGTAATTATAGTACCTGAAATTGGAGATTTAATTTTTGTTTTTGAAAGTTGATCATTTAGTACCTCAATTTGACTTAATAACGACTCTCTCTCTTTAGAAATTGAAATATTGGCTTTACTCATTGTGTTCACTCCAGCAGCAAGTTGCTTATTCAAGACTTCAATTTGATAGTTAATTTCATCTAGTTGCTTTTGATTTCCTACATTCTTATTAACTAAATTCTCTGCTCGATGTCTCTCAATTTCAAGATTCTTTATTTGCTGCTTTATGGATGCAGTTTGCAATGGTATGTCAGACATTTTAGCACCTACTGCATCAATTGATTTGATTATACGCTCTTTTTGGAAAAAGAGTTGTGTAGAGTCTACATATCCAATAACACTATCTTGCTTAACTAAATCACCTTCGTTAACGTTAAGAGTGATTAATTTACCGATAACTTCAGACGACACAATGATCTCGGTAGATTCAAAGTTCCCTGTCGCATCAAATTCTTTACTATTACCACAAGATGTTGCTAAAGAGGAAATTATAATAAGATAAATAAATGTTCTTTTCATATTTAATTATTTATTCAAGTTAAAACTATATTGATATTTGATTTTTAAAAGTTCAATTTGATGACTTGCTTTGCTTTGTCTTGCAATATCTAATTTGTTTATATCTTTTATGTAATCGGAAATAGAACAAACTCCAGATTCTACTTTAATTTTTGAGGAGTTTACAATCTCCTCTCTTAGCCTTATTAGTGCCGCATCATCCACAAGTGTCGCCTCCAATCTTGCAATATCAGACACATGCTGCGATTTTTTAAGATTTATATTGTATTGAAAAATTTGCTTTTGATTTTCTATAGATTGTTGATTTATCTTTATTAAAGAAGTCTCCCTCTTTTTAGTATAAAACGAACCAATATTCCACGTTAATCTTGCTCCAGCATAGTAATATTCATTAAGTTCATCTTTCAACATATTAAGCCCAGGCTTTGAATATCCTAACTGAATAAAAGCACCGAGTTTAGGTAATGATTTTGAAGAAACAAGCCGCTTTTGATTTTCTAGATTAGAAATTTGAGAATCCATCCAATCAATTTCAAACCTCATATTCTGATCATCTAACGAAATCTTTACATCTTCTGGCATAATAAATTCATAACCCTCACACACATTTTTACCAATCATCGCTGACAACATCTTCGCAAACCCATACTTCATATTCTTTAAATCACTCTCTTTTTGTTTTGCAGCAATAAACTCAGCTTCAAAAAGGTTTAAATCAGACAAGTTTGCCATTCCACTACTTATTAAAGATTTAATATCTGCTCTGCTTCTATCCAAATCTTTAATAAGAATACTATTGATATTGATTTGACTCTCTAAAAGTTTGATTCCAAAATACAGCTCATTAACTCTTTCTCTAAGGAGATAAATATCAGAATCAAGTCTCCTTTTATCAACAATTGCTTGTTCTTTCGAGATTTTCTTTTGAATGCTAGTAGATCCTCCATCCCATATTAACTGGTCAACCATTAATGTAACTCCATACTGATCTTTGCCTGGAGGATTAATCGTCATCCCAGGTATTGTTATAGGAATAGATGTAACATCTGACTGATAAGTATATTTCGCACTAAGTGAAATTTGAGGAAGATAATTTGTGTTTAATATCTCCGTTTTAAAATTTGTGCTCTTGTCAATCAACCCATATTGAAGAATTTGTGGATAATTCTCCTTTGCCATCGATTGACAATCTTCAATGGAAATTGTCTGGCCATTTACCCCAGACCAAACAACGACTGTCAATAAAACTATAAAAAAACGCTTCATAATTGTGTTAAATATGTTTATTTAATAACCCTATTAATTAAATGATAAAAAATTTTATATCCTTAAACTTCTCCAAATAACTTCGAACACCTCAACTTTTCTAGCTTCAACAAACTCTTTGAAATTTTCATTATTTAAACCAGCAACCTTTTCAACAATAGGTTTAGCTAAAAAAATAAAAACATTAAGAGAAACAATATTTATAAGAAGTTGAATCGGATCTATTTGTCGAATTCTTCCAGCTTTTATTTCATTATCTAAATCATTTGTCAACTCAATCAAAATGGGAAAAGACAATTCTTTTATTTTTAAAGCTACCTTAGAAAATCTTTCCGGATTTGTATTGATCTCCGAAAGAATTAAAAACGGAAGTTTTTTATTCTTAGCGACCATTTCAATGTGGTTACTAATTACAAACTTTAGTTTCTCTTCAAATGGCAAACCTCTGAATTTGGAAGGATCAATAGCTGTTGCAAATTGAATAAACTTCGCCTCAAACAATTTTTGAAATAAATTCTCTTTAGTCCTAAAATAATAGTGAATAAGAGCCTGATTACAACCTGCCTTCTTAGCGATTTCAGTTGTAGAAGTCAAAGCATAACCTTTATCAAGAAATAGCTCTTCTGCTACATCTAGAATTATTTGCTCCATGTTTTGTTGTACATCTGCCATTAATAACCTTATTTAATTGACCTATTAATTTTCGGCAAATTAAAAGAATATTTTCTCAACTACCAAAAAACATAGTTGTCAACAGTCTATTGTTTGTTAATAAATAATTTTGTATTTTAGAAAAATATATTATATTTGACCGATTTTACACGCATCAAGAATGAAATCAACTAATTACATAACACTTTTTATAACCCTTATAGTATTCACGAGCTGTTTTGAGGTTCCTGATAACAATTATCGCTCGCCATTAGATGTACCTCAAAGTTTTGACTGGAAAACAATTGAGGGAAGAAAAGTTGTAATTACTCAATTCTCCTCTGTTTTTGACGAGAATGGAGACTCTGTAGCTTCGCTACTCCCAGCAGGAGAATATAAACTATTTGTTGGAAAATCAACTTCACTAAATATAGTTCCAGAACCTGTGCCTCAGTCAACAATTTCCACAAAAGCAGGCGGAGGATCAATTAAGAATAGAGTATATTTTCCGGCAGTTGGCAAGTACGCTACAGTAATGTTCGAAGACTTGTTTCCCTCGAAGGGAGATATGGACATGAATGATATTGTCTTTGGATTGAATATGCAATATGACTTAGATAATCAAGGCAGAGTATCTGTAATTCATTTTAAAATTCAACCAAGATGTGTCGGTAGCTCATATGACAAAATTGGATTAGCAGTTAACTTTACAGGCAAGCCTGTTGAAGTTAAAAAAGTAACTCGTACAGATAATGTGTCTAAACTTTCTAATTTCTTTAATGTAGACATCAAAAATGGGTGGCACACCCCTGAACTAAACAACACAAAATCTGTTGTTGTACCACTGACAGGAGACTTTAGGTCATATTTTGAATATAGTCCTGAGCTATTTTTTAATGTTAGAAACATCGATCCTCCACTAGCAACAACAACTTTTACAGTGTCAATAGAACTCAATTCAAACTCATATCCATATTCGGACTTCTCATTTTTAGACTCAGTAACAACTGAAAAAATCTGTCTTGATGTTTTTGCTGTTTTTGGGAAAAGGGAAAAAGAGGTTCATTTTAAGGGACAATTAGCTACTGAAAGATTCAATACTTCATACTTTCAATATACATTACCTAAACGCGATTTTACTACAATTGACAATTGGGTATGGGCAATCATTAGCGACAAATCGCTAAGACATCCTCTTGAGCAAAAGAAAATCTATAATGCTTATCCTAATTTCAAGACTTGGGCTGAAGTATGGAGCAGAAGTGGAGATAATACTCGATCAGACTGGTACAATCCCAAAATTATTGACAGTCTGTATACTAGAATAAATTTTAATTACTATAATTAATGAGAAAACTTTATTTATTTATTGTACTTGTAAGCATTTCGTTTTTTGCTTCTTGTACTAAGGACCCAGGATCAACTACACCTGTAGTAGAAGAAGAGAAGATTCCTGCAGATTTCAATTGGAAGACAATTTCAGAAGTAAATCTGTCTATTTCTGTTGCGTCAATTCAAGGAGTTAGCGACAACATGCTCCATGTTATCAAAATATACACTAGTCCTTTAGCAATTGATGAGTACTTAGTAGCAACTGGCTCAGCTAAGCCAAATACACCATTTGTTATTAAATTAACCCTACCTGCTGGAACCGAAAAACTTTACGTAAAAGACTACAAACCTAACGGTTTGATGACAACTACAGAAGTGGCAGTTGCCTCATCTAGTATAAACGTAAATATTACGAAATCCAATTCTGAGAGTGCTGTTATGACAAGAGTAGCTAACAGCCCTTCGCCGTCAATTACTGTTCCGACAAACTACGACGAGGTAATTAACAACAATAATGGTAGCGTAACTATTAATGGATTTCCATCGGGCACATCATCTACATATGGAAATACTTACAAGTCATATTTAATTCCTCAAGGGTTCACAAGAACTTCAACAGTAGAATTTAGTGGCTGGCAACAACATGCAATTCTCTATGTTGCTGGTAAGTTAACTCTTAACTCTTCAATCTCTTTATATAAATCAACATTAGTTGTTTTAAATGGAGGTGAAGTAATCGTCAAAGGAGGTTCCGTTGTAAATACATTAACAGGGTTTCCATTGATCTATGTTCAAAACGGTGGAAAGATGACTTTTAATGGAGATTTCGCCGCTTCTGGAGGGTCAATCATTGTCAACAAAGGCACGTTTACTGTTAACGGAAATGTAGACATAAATTCAGCAAGCAAACTATATAATGAAAGTAATTTTACTGTTTCGGGCAAGAACAAATCTTTCCATGTAACCAACAATTGCTATCTATATAATAGCGGCAATATTGGATGTGTCTCATTTGATTTAACTACCGATGCTTCCTTTATGATGGATGTTAATAGTACATTCCAGAGCAGCTATTATTCCCAAACAAATAATGCAATCCTTAATAACCACGGAACTTTGAATGCAATTCTTGAATTTAAGTCCGAAGGTGGTGGAATTGTGAATAATAATTGCAGCATAACGTCAGAAAAAATAAACCTTCAAGGATCTGTTACAAACCTTGGAAGCGGCTCGTTAATGAATTGTGTTAAACTTTATTTAAACAATAACACTGTAAACTTCTCAGGCGGAAGTATGCTTATCTTTACCGACATCACTAACATATATGCGTTTAAAGCACTTTCCAATGCCTCTGAATACTCTGTAATTAAATGTCTTGGGACAATGCCTGATTTCAGATATGCTGCATCACAATTCAAAGGCAAGATAGAACTTGTACACGTCAATCTGGTTTCTGGTGATGGTGTAAATGGAAGAGTTCGTTATGAAGGTCTATTCAATGACAACGGCTCAATTTTATCAAAAGAGCAGACAAAAAACATTGTTGGAACAACATGTAATGGAGGCGAGGGCGAAATTACTCCTCCAGCACCACCAGTAATTGATAACGATGGAGATGGTGTTGCTGTTGAAAACGACTATGATGATTCTGACGCAAATGTTGCTTTCGCTTCATATTTCCCAACTGAAAACACTCGCGGCACATATGCTTTTGAAGATTTATGGCCATGGAAGGGAGACTATGACATGAATGACTTAGTTATGACTTTTAGAATAAAATACTTATCTAATGCATCAAACAAAGTCACATCTATCATTTTTGACTATAATGTAATTGCAGCTGGAAGCATGCAAGATCTTGCTGCAGCTTTCCAATTAGACAAAGTGAATGCAAGTGATGTTAAATCTGTTACAGGACAAACTTTAGGAGCTTCTATACCATTTGATATTAATTCAAACGGTACAGAAAAAGGGGCGACAACAGCGATAATTCCACTATTCAATAAGGTTTCTGATTTAGTAACCTATACTAGTTTCTTGAATACAGTTAACGGATTATATGAGCAAACTCCTAACAAAACAATTATCATTAAATTTAATACTGGTATTGATCAGCCTAATTTGACAATTGCCAATTTTAACATGTTTATTGTAGCAAACACCAAAGGTTCTACATCGAGAGGAAAAGAGATCCACTTACCAACTTATAAGGCAACATCAAAGGCTGACCCTTCATTTGCAACAGGAAAACAACTCTCTGCGAGTGACAAATATAAATTTGAAGATGGAATGATGTGGGGATTAATGTTCCCTTCTGTATTCCAATATCCGCAAGAGAGCAAGGCACTATTTGACGCTTACCTACATTTTAAAGCGTGGGCTTTCTCTGGTGGCAATGAATATAAAGACTGGTATACTGATAAAACTGGATATATAAATCAATCACTTATTTACGAAAGATAAGTGTTGTCATAATAACAAATTGAAAGGCCGGCTTTATGATATAAGCCGGTCTTTTTTTTTCTTTGAAAAAAGATTTGAATGAATCAAATAAAAGCCGGAGCAGTTTTATCCTACTTGTCACTCTTTCTGACTAACGTAATTGGACTACTATACACTCCTTTTATGTTACGGATGATGGGGCAATCTGAATACGGATTATACTCTATTATTGCTTCAGTTATCTCTTATCTTACAATTCTTGATTTTGGATTTGGAAATGCAATTATCAGATATACTGCAAAATACAGAGCTGAAGGAAAGCGTGAAGAGCAAGAATCGCTCTTTGGAATGTTTATTTCACTTTACTCATTTATTGCAATTCTAACTTTATTTATAGGATCGTTCCTCTATTTTAACATCGACTTAATCTTTGGTGGCTCAATGACAGAGTCAGAAATAGGTAAAGCCAAAATAATGACGATCTTAATGATTTTCAATGTTGCAGTAACCTTTCCTCTCAGCATATTTGGGGCAATAATTACCGCCTATGAAAACTTTATTTTTCAAAAAGTTGTTGCCATCATAAGGATTATTTTAAATCCAGCAGTAATGATTATAATGCTTATGTATGGATATAAGGCTATTGGAATGGTTGTAATCACAACAATTTTTAATATTCTAACACTGCTAATAAATTGGGTTTACTGTAAGAGAACTCTTAAAATAAAAATAAGCTATACTAAGTTTAATTGGTCACTCTTAAAAGAGATTGCACACTATTCATTCTATGTATTTCTGGGGATAATAATGGACAGAATATACTGGAGTACTGGACAATTTGTTGTCGGAATTTTTGTGGGAACAGCTGCTGCTGCTGTATTTGCAATTGCCATGCAAATGAAGACCTATTACATGAGCTTTTCTAATGCAATCTCAGGATTATTCCTACCCAAAATTACAGCAATGATATCAAACTCTATTCCAGATAAAGAGATATCCGATCTCTTCATAAGAACTGGAAGAATCCAATTTTTGATAATGGGATTTGTTATGACTGGATTTGTAGTATACGGAAGACCTTTCATAAATTTATGGGCAGGTAGTGATTACGACGAAGCCTATTTAATATCATTAATTTTAATGGTGCCACTAACAATACCATTAATTCAGAATCTAGGCTTGAGTATTTTGCAAGCAAGAAATCAACAAAAATTCAGGTCTGTCTTATTCATTTTAATTGCATCAACCAGCCTTGGCGCATCAATTATCTTAGCAAAGCTATATGGCGGAATAGGAAGTGCAATAGGTACATCAGCTGCATTAGTAATTGGACAAGGAGTTGTAATGAATATATATTATCATAAAAGAATCAACCTTAACATAATTCAATTTTGGAAGGAGATTGGCGGACAAGCTTTGCCTATGATAATCGTTATGGTAATAGGTATTGCAGCAAATTATTACTTAAATACTAGAAGTATTACAATTCTAACATTAAGTGCAATTGCGTACTGCTCAATATTCATCTCAACTATATGGAAATTCTCCATGAATAAATATGAGAAAGACATCATTCTATCTATAACTTCGAAAATTTCGTCTAAAATCTTAAAAAGAAAATAGTTATGAAAACACTGAACATTTTCAAATCATATAGGTTAAGCAAGATTTTTTACGAGCTTTATTACCCTGCAATTAAAGCATTTAGTTCGGATTTTTTATTAATTAATTCCTTTTTACCTGTCAAAGAGGGAAGAGTTGGGATTAACAACTTTGGAGACGACTTGAATATCCATCTCATGAAATTAATCTCTGGAAAGAGAATCATTCCGCTGCAATATTGTAAAACTGCAATTAAAAATGAAGAACTGAATTACTTGTGCATTGGAAGTTATCTACATAATAGCAATAATGGTTCTGTAATTTGGGGAACAGGCGCAATAGAAGAAAGATTACCAGATAGATTCCGATTTAAAAAAATTCATGCAGTTAGAGGTCCCAAAACAAGAGATTTGCTTATAAAAAACGGGATTAATTGTCCAGAAGTATATGGAGACCCTGCTCTACTACTTCCGTTATTTTACAAACCAACGCGACCAAAAAAATACAGATTAGGCATCATCCCTCACATCGTAGATAAAAATGATTCTGTCGTTCATGAATTAGCAACTCAAAGTGGAGTAAAGATACTTGACATACAGCATAGTGGAGTATGGACAGATTTCATTGAACAAATAAATGAATGTGAAGTCATATTATCTAGTTCCCTACATGGAATTATTATCTCAGATGCATATAACATCCCGAATGTTTGGGCGAAATTTGGAGCTGAATTAATCGGAGATAAATTTAAATTTCAAGACTACTTTTTATCAGTAAATCGAGAAATTATTGATCCCGTAAAATTTAATAAATCAATAGATATCGAAGAGGTTATTAAGTTGTCTTATTCTTGGAAAAAGATAACATTTAATCCGCACTTACTTCTAGAGGCTTGTCCATTTAGAAAATAACAAAGTTTATCTCTTTATGCTCGTTTTGCCTTTTCCCAAATACCTGATCCTTTACCTTTTTTATACAAATATTTAGCACCTCTAAATACATTAATATTCATGAATAAGAAGTAATAAGGAACAAAGAGCACTTTGTTCTTTAAATTTCTTTCAGCTAATACAAAGCCCATATATCCTCCAACATAAAAGAGAATCTGAAGAGCTAATAGAGTTAAGTATATACCTGAATTTGGATATTCATTCACAAGTAACAAATTCATTGGTAAAAGCAAGAAAAGGAATATTGGAGTTAAGGTCCATCTTAAAACCCTATGAGAAATATATTGGAAAGAGAGCATTCCATATTTAAATAGATTCAATAATGGTAACAACATGGCGACTGATTGAAGTCCCCCTGCAGCAATCCGAACTTTTCGCTTTTTTTCTTCATTCATATCTAATGATGCGCCCTCAGCTGCATATGCTTTACTAGAATATGCAATTTTGTAACCCCTCATTGCTATCTGCATCGATTGTATAAAGTCATCAAGTAGCACACTCTTTTCCATATGTTTATACAATTCTCTCCTTACTGCATACAGCTCCCCAGCAGCACCAACAGCACTATATAACCTTGAATCCAAATCTTTCAGTTTTGATTCATACATCCAATAAAGCCCTTCACCTCCAGCAGATGCTGTATCTTTGTCTTTAGACAAAACTCTCTTCTCTCCAGCAACACATCCTACCTTTGGATCATTAAACAGGGTTACAATCTCCATGATAGCCTCTTTATTAAGATACGTATTAGCATCAGTTAAAACCACAATCGGAGATTTTATGTAATCCATCGCTCTATTTACCGCAGCTGTTTTGCCACCTCTGGCCGGTTCAAACAGGACATCTGCTCTTTGATAATTAGCCAAAAGAGTATTAGTGTTATCATCGGACCCATCAGTTACCCACACAATTTTTAATAATTCAGTAGGATAGTCCAATTCTAAACAATTAGTCATTTTTGAATCAACTACAGATTCTTCATTATACGCCGCAATTAATAATGTCACTTCAGGAAGATCTCTCACACCTTTATTATTCTCATTCTTAGAAAAAATCTCTTTAATCTTAACCAACAGAAAAAGTATGATTCCGTATCCAACATATGTATAGAATACAATGAATAATCCAATCCAAAAAAGAATTTCAACAGTTTTCATATTAGCTATTGTTAAATGTTACATCAACCACTTTTTTCATTTGATTACTCCAAGAGAGTTCGTTAATTATAGAATCTCTAATCTCATTTGGAGTTATATTATTTGTCTTTAGGAAGTCAATAATTGATTTTATATCAATAGGTGATTCATCTGCAGGAGCTTTTATAATATATGGCATATTTTCAAAGTCATCGTCGATCTCAGAATAAATAAAAGGGATACCTCTTGCTGCGTACTCTCTGTTCTTCAATGTTTTAATTTTGAAAATATGACTTCTGTGTCGACCAAGGCTTGCAATGCCAAAATCGGCTTTATCAAACATATCATCCAATTCTTTACCAGATTTAGTCCCGTGAAAAGTCACATAATCAGAAATACCATACTTTTCAGCTAATGATTTTAATTTTTCAACATCGTCTGTAAAACTTTTTCCTACTACATCAAAATAGACCTTTTGCTCGTTACTTTTACCATAATAATCATTTAACCCCTCTATCACACGATCGAATCCATGCCAAAAGTGAATTTCAGCAACGCCCAAAAGCCTGATCTCGTTTTTGGAATTTGGGACTTTTCTTGTTGGTATTGCATTAAAATCTATACCGTTAGAGATGTTAATTGATGGAATTCCAAAGATCTCTTTAAAGTCCGTAAATGTTATTATTCTATCAACACAGTGTTTAAAAAATTGTCTAAAAAATCTATCGGAAAACAGATTGACCCTACTAACAAATCCAGATTGAACATATTCATTATCATAAGGATAAGTAGGTATTTCCATAACTATTTTAACTCCACATTTTTTAGTCTCTTTTAGGAATTTCAATAGAAATGGATTAGCGTTGTGGTCGTTTCTTACATAAAGAAAATTAATCTTGTTTTCAGAAATGTATTTTGATAACCCTGAATAAGAGATTCGCTTCTTGAACTTTGCCATAATTCCAAATCCAAAACTCTCAATTACAGATTCGTCAGCCATTCTTAAATGTTCAGATTTCTCATCAATTTTCAAATAGCAAAGTTTGGCTTTGCATCCTAAAGCCTTAAGCGCATCTCGCTGGTAAAACAGTTTTTTGCTAATTCCATTATAATCAGCGAATCCATGAAAGACTAAAATTAGGGCATTAATATCTTTATAGTCCATACTAATCTTTTATAATATTTGAATCTTGATCTTTGTAAACCTCTCTTTTAGTAAAGTATCTTCCTATTCCTCGTAAGGCTTTAGTAACCCTTCTTTTAAATGCGTCTGCTAATCCACCATCTTCACTTAATCTTGCAGTGCATGTGAAGGCTTTAACTTTTGAAGTTCTAACAAACCTTATTTTACCAAACTTTTTTAGACCCATTGCCATTGCACCGTCTTCACCCCTTATAATTCTCACCCTATACCCCACTTCTCTTCCTAACTTTGTGTGATATGAAAACACTAATCCCCTTACAGATAACTCAGGTCGTTTAAATGACTGGAGCCATAAGTGTAGATCTCTAACAAATTCATAAATCCACATCTTAAACCTTGGATACCCCTTACCGGGGATATATCCCCAAGTACATGAGACAGCTACCACATCCTTTTTTTCTAACTCCTCAATGACTCTCTCTACATATGTTTCTGGATACATCGTGTCAGAATCTATACATATGTAGTATTTCCCTTTGGCATGTTCCAAACCTTTGTTCCTAGCATACCCACAGCTTCTGTTTACTTCTGTGTAATAAGGAAGATCTATTTTTTGAAATATTTCAGCTGTTTTATCATAGGAATTGTTATCTACTCCAATGAT
>JASDTB010000038.1:16633-82861 GCA_041441455.1 Bacteroidales bacterium | reverse complement strand
CAAAAGTACAAGTTTATGACTGGGAAAAAGGCTTGCTTCTAAAATCTCCAGACCTTTCCTCTAATGAGTTTGTAAGGACAGCAAGGTTCGCAATGGGTGATAAATTTATTATTACAGCTGGAAAAAGACTCTCAAACGTTGGTGATCAAAACATCTCGTTATGGAATACCATATCTGGGTCCCGTGAAGAGACGTTTAAAAATACACCTGCTGACATTAATCAGGTATTAGTTTCAAACGATGGTGCTAGTTTCTTCGCGGGAGGTAATAATCTTCAAGTATGGGATATTTCTACTAAATCTATAAAGACAACCTTCAATGCAAGCTCTGCCTTTATTTCTACATCAGGAGATTCTAAAAAGGCAGTAATTTGCAGGGGCAAAGATATAGTCTTAAAGGACTTAGAGAGTGGCAATGATGTAGGTGTAATTAAGAATGCTCATCAAGGAATGGTTTCAAAAGCAATCTTTGTCAAAGACAATAATTATGTTGTTTCGGTTGGTAAAGATAAAGATGTGAAATTATGGAATACTGATGCTTTTTTACAGATTCCGATGTTTTCAAAAGCTCCAGTAGAGTCTATATCTGAGTTTGTTATAGCCGAAAAGGGAAATGTTATCTTCTATTTGTTAGAGAGTGGAGCAATTGTAAAGTTTGATATAAGAGATGGTAAGTTTAGTCCATTTATGAGAAATGAAGATGGAACCCCACTCTTTAAAACATCTGACATCTCGTGGCATGAATCGTCAAGAACATTGTTCTTGGTGCCAGAGGCATCTAAAGATGTAATTGCATTTAGTGTAAGATATTCAAAAGCAAAAAAATATACTGTCTCTACCTCTTATATTAATAAAGTAGATACCGATCCGTCATCTACATTATTAGCAGTTGCTGCAAAGGATAACTCTGTAATTATATACTCTTTGACTGACTCTGTCCAAAAATTTAAGATGGTGGGTCATATTAATGCTATTAACTGTGTTGCCTTTTCTGCTGATGGAAAGAAAATCTATTCAGCTGGAGCTGATAAGACTCTAAAGGAGTGGGATGTGTTAACTGGTACTTTGATTAAGTCATATAGTGTAAATCAGCCGGTGAACCACATAGCAGTATCCCCAGATAATACGCTGATTGCTACATCAGGAGGCGATAAAAATAATTCTAAATCAACAACTCAAGAGTTGATTCTTTGGGGAACTGATATGATCCCAAAAATTTTATCTGGACATACAAAGCCAACGCTATCATCAATATTTTCGTCTGATTCGAAAAAATTAATCAGTACTTCAGCAGATAACAGTGCAATTCTGTGGGATCTAGCAACACTGATGCCGATTAAAAAGATAGATAGGCACACAAGGGCTGTTACCTCGGCAGGATTTATTAATCCCGAAGGAATCTTAGTCACTGCCTCTACAGATGGTCTATGTTCATTTTACACTCCTGCTGGTGACCCAATTTTCTCTCTGGCTCTGTTTAGTCAAGGCAAAGAGCATGTAGTATTCACTCCAGAAAACTTCTACACATGTACAAGAGATGGAATTAAAAATTTACATTTTTTGATGAACAACAATGTCTACCTATTCGAGCAGTTCGACCTCAGACTTAATCGGCCCGATATTGTAGCATCTGTACTCCCAAAAATAGATAAACGATTGGTGGCAATATATAAAGAGGCTTATATAAAGAGACTTAAGAAGATGGGATTTTCTCAAGAGAGACTTAAAGCCGATTTTCATATTCCTGTTGTTTCAATAGCAAATGAGGAGAAATTACAGTATAACTCTTCTACCAAAGACATTGAGATTGAGATCCAAGGATCGGACGAGTCGGAAAATTTGAGCAAGTTGAATCTCTGGGTGAATGATGTCCCTGTTTATGGTATAAAAGGATTCGATTTAGCAACAAACCCTTCTACAAAAGTGAACTTAAAGTTGCCATTACGACTCAGCGAAGGTGTGAATAAAATTCAAGTATCGCTACTGAATGCATCTGGTGGAGAGTCGCTTAAAGCTACTAAGTTCATCTACTATAAAAATCCAGTTCCTCAAAAAGATCGATTGTTTATTCTAACAGTAGGAGTGTCAAAATTTAAAGATCCACAAAGAAATCTAGACTACTCAGCAAAAGATGCACGCGATATGATTTCGCTTTTTGAAAAACATAAAGAGTCATTTGCAGAGATCAAAACAATGAATATTTCCGACGAACAAGCCACTAGGGAGAATATTATCAAGACTAAATCTTTTTTACAACAGTCAAATGAAGATGATTATGTTATGGTATTTGTTGCTAGTCATGGTCTGTTAGACAAGGATTTTAACTACTATCTAGCTACTTACGATACTGATTTTACTAATCCAGCTCTTAAAGGTCTCCCATACGATGAACTTGAGATGCTTCTTGATGGAATCAAATCACGTAAGAAGACCCTGCTAATTGATGCCTGCCATAGTGGAGAGGTTGATGAAGATTCTTCGGCTACACAAAATACGACGATTGCTACTGACAAAGAGTCTTCTGAAGATGCTGGAATAAAGGTTAAATCGAGAGGATTCAAGACGGCTGGTAGTTTTTCATTGTCAGTCAGTAGTGCATTTGAGGTAATGAAAGAGCTATTTGCAGACTTAAGAAGAGGTACTGGTGCTACGGTGATCAGTTCGGCAGGAGGTGCTGAGTATGCTTTAGAATCGTCGCAGTGGAATAACGGAGTATTTACATACAGTATAATCGAAGGAATAGAGACAAAAAAGGCAGATCTAAACAAAGATGGATCTGTTACGGTAAGTGAGCTTAAAGAATATACTTCGAGACGAGTCCAAAAGCTCACTGGTGGAAAACAAAACCCTACATCTAGAACAGAAAATCTAGATTCCAATTTTAAAATATTATAATCCCCAAACCTAAACTAGCTATGAAAAAACTTAATTTACTATTCCTGATTGTATGCTTGATATTTTCGGCATCCCAGGGATTGGCGCAAAACAAAAAGAAAGATAAGGAGCAGCAGCAACAAATGGCAAATGCTCTTATCACTAAAGACACTATAAAATTTCACCCCGAAGAGGTTGTAATTGGTGGTGTTTATAAAGCAGGATTCAGAGGAATAAAGTCTATTCTTGATCCACAAACCAGAGCTTGTGTTGGACATTACGCCTACTTTAAAACAGAAAAAGATCTTAAATTCATGCTTTTTGACACTGAACTTAAAGCACTGAAAACTTTTGATGTTCCTTCCTCAGAAAAATCAGGAGTAGGCTCAGCATCTTATAATGGAGCATATGTGGCTTTTACTGTTTATGATGAGGCCGGTAAAATGAGAATTTTTACACTCAATATCAACGGGGATCCAATTTCTGATAAAAGCATCAATTATTCTGCCGAATTTAATACTTCCGATTTAGTTCCGTGTGTAGATGATAAAGGCTTCTATTTGGTTAGTCAAGTTAAGGAAGACAAACAAACTGGCTATACAATCTATAAATATGACTCTGCATTTCAAGAGCAGTGGAAGAAAGATATCATGCCAGAATCAAATGGATATATTATCGTTGAGGCAGCAATTTCCGACAAGGGAAAATTGATTTTAGTTCAAAGAACTGCAAAAAATGTTAAGTTTTCGAGTTCAGAAGCATTAGAGCCTAGTTTAGTTTGCTATGATCAAAACAATGGAGATCTGTTATTTAAATCTCCTCTGTACGACAAAAATTTCTTATCAGTTCCAAATCAATTGATTATTGATAAGGAGAACAACATAGTAGTTGCTGGTGAATATTATGAAGGCCAAAAAATGAAAGAGAGCAACTCCGATGGCGTGTTTATTAAAAAACTATCACCAGCTGGAGATGAGCTAGTGTACAATAAAGTGTCATGGAAAGAGGGTGTGCAGAAGCAACTTGCTAAAACCCAGTTGTCAATTTCTGGTAAGAATAAAGTTTATATTCACAAAATTGCATTAACAGAAGATGGGGGATATCAGTTAATAGCTGAAACGTTCAGCGTTTCTGCTGCTAGAAAGCTTCTTAGCAGTGCTGCTAGCTTACTTTCGCTTGTGAATGATAATGCAAAATATATAGCAGATGGAGCAAATAATGCAACTTACTTAGAGGCATTAATATCAGGACGTTATATTGGTGAGCCGACAAACAACGAGGCTCCAATTACAATCAATGCTCAAGACTTTTTAATCTTAAATTTTGCATCTGACGGTCAACTAGAAGAGGTCTCTAAAGTTGAAAAGGACTACACTAAAGTATTCATTTATAATCCATACATGTATTTAGGAGGTTTGAAACTTGCCAAACTGATAAACGAATATGGATATATGGATTATGCATTCACTGTAAAGGCAAAAGACTCTGATAATGAAGTTCTAATTTCAAACTGTGCTAATGCTAAAGATGAATATATAGGAACAATATGGATTAAAAAGGGTGAAGAGAAAAAACAACACCAACTTCTTGTAGAGAGAATCGGATATATCCCAGCAGCAGATGGTAAAAAAGAGAAGAAGAGAAAAGTGGATTCGGTTGGATTAACTCCTGGTGCAGATGGAATGATGGTGATTTATTTCATGTGCAAAGAGGACAAGAGTAAATCAGGTGAATTACATATGTTCAAAGAGACTATTAAAATGTAAAAAAATGTTTAAGAGAATAATCTCATTCATTTTGACGGCAGTATGTCTGTGTGCCACATCTATTGTGGCATACGGACAACGACCTGCATGGACTCAGGCGGGGGAGAGAGATTTTCTCTATCCACCATCTAATTACATTGTAGGATATTACTCCGAAAAATATGATAAGAAAAAGTCATTACAAGATCAATTCAATATTTTAATTGGATACGCAAAGTCTGATATTATTGAATCGATTATTGTCACAGTCCAAAGTACCTCGGTATTATCTACAGTTGAAACAGAAAAATCGGTTAGCCAGACATTAAGCCAAAAGACAGCCTCTTTTTCTAAAACAGAACTTGTTGGATTGATTACCGAAACTTGGTTTGATGATAAAAATGATGAAGTTCACGCAATGGCTGTTGTTGAAATAGAGAGGCTATCGGAACACTTAAAATCAGCACTCTCTACTAAGCAGACAAAAGTGGAGAATCTACTTGGAGAAGCGGAGTCATATAAGGCTTCTGGCAAAAAGGAGGCTGCGTTAACTTCATATTATGAATGTCTTCCTTTATTAAGGGAGATAGAAGAGCTAAATAGTGTGATTACAGGACTCAGAAGACATAATTTCAATAAGGAACTAATATCATTAGAGCAGACGGCTCGTAAAGGAATTAAAGAGATTCTTGGGGGAAAGGCATCTACAATTGATGAAGCCTGTTTTTTAATAGCTGAGGTTCTGAATTCACAACTAAAGGATAAGAGTCCGATAATTAAAGTATTTGCTCCTGTCTATGAAGATTCTAAAATGAGTAGTGAATTTTCTGTTAGAGTTAGAAACTCTGTAGAAAATAAACTTGCTTCAAAATTGTCGGTTGCATCCAATGTTACATCGAATAACGATGATCGCTATAATGCAATTTTAGTTGGAAACTACTGGAATGATGGTGATGCTGTAAGACTTATCTATACTCTAAAAGATGTCAAAACAAATAGGGTGATGGCAAGTGCCGAAGCATTAGTGTCTAAAAATTACCTACAAGAAAACGATATTACACTATTGCCAGAAAACTTTACTCAAGCCGGCGAAAGAAACAAAGCTTTTGCCAAAGATGAAGTAGTTGCAGGAGGATTGAAGCTAGAACTATGGACTAATAAAGGAGATGATAATCTGATTTTTGAGGAGAACGAAGAGATGAAGGTGTTTGTAAGAGTCAATAGAGCCTGCTATCTTCGATTTATCTATTACCTTGCCGATGGTACAAAATGTTTATTGTTCGACGACTATTTTATCAATGCCGAAAACGCTAATAAAATTCTTGAACTTCCTGAGACATTTGTATGCTCTAAGCCATTCGGAATTGAAAATTTACAAGTGAATGCTCAGTCAAAACCATTTGACCCGCTTAAGACAGTAGAGAAGGATGGTTATCTGGTTATTGTTGAAGATATGGGATCTGTATTAATCAAAACCAGAGGATTTAAAAAATCCTCTGATCAAGTATTTAAAGCCGAAAAGCGGCTTACAATGAGTACATTTCCTTCGGGAACAATGAAATAGTTATACCCAATCTTCGCTAAGTACTTCACCTCTTACCGACAAAATGATTGCCTTAACAGGGACGTTTCTGCGTGCCTTTTCTCTAGTTTTTTTCACAAACATCATAAGCCCACCACAACAAGGAACCTCCATCATTATCACCGTTAAAGTATTGATTCTAGACTCATCAAACATCGCAACAAGTTTATCAACATAGCTTTCGGTGTTATGGTCTAGCTTTGGACAAGCAATTGCTAGAATTCTATTTTTCAAAAATGTGTCGTGGAACGAACCGTGAGTGAATGCCGAACAGTCCGAAGCTAAAAGCACATCGGCATTTTGAAAATATCCTGCTGCTGGATTCAATAGATGAAGTTGAACAGGCCATTGTCTTAATTCAGACTCTCCAGAAAATTTTAATCCGTGAGATTGAGTTTGGGAAGCGGGTGTATTGTTTCTAAAATCTCTAGCCATACTGCCTGGGCATCCGCAAGCCATCTTTGGTTCCTCTTTTTGCATAAGTGAATCGATATTGTAATTTAAATTATTTTGTTTTAACCAATCTACACCTTCGTTGAACCATTTTGTCTCACCATGCTCTTTTAGATGTTTCAAATGTGCAAGTACAACTTTTTCCCCTTTAGGAGATATTCTCTCCATTACTGCAACTTCGCTATATGGTTCAGCCTCTCTCTCTTCTAGAGTAATTGCTCCAACTGGGCACTCGCCAATACAAGCACCAAGTCCATCACAAAAAAGATCGCTGATCATCACTGCCTTACCATTTATTAATTGTAAAGCACCTTCATGGCACCCGCTAACACAATTGCCACATCCATTACATAATTCCTCGTCTATTTTAATAACTGTTCTTTTCATGATTGTCGATTTTAAATTATGGTGCAATATTATGAACTTTGCATCATGATAATTGTAACAATTGATACAGTATTAAGTTTTTTTACTAATTTTATATTAAAGATAGAGGAGACGATATAATGAAAAAGATTATTTTAGCTGTATTCGGACTACTAGGCATTTCTTGTGCAACTTCTTACAATGCATTAGAGACAGCTGATAAATTTGATGTAAACAAATATTTGGGTAAATGGTATGAAGTTTGGCGACTACCTAATAGTTTTGAAGAGGGGCTAGAGGAGATTACTGCAAATTATATTCTTAGAGAAGACGGGAAGATTACTGTCATAAATGAGGGCAGACTGATTGAAGATAAATCCAAAATCAAACAAGCAAAAGGAGTTGCCTGGATTCCAGATATAAATGAACCTTCAAAACTTAAGGTTACCTTTTTTTGGCCTTTCTCAGCTGACTATTGGGTATTATACGTAGATCAAGACTATCAACACGCCTTAGTGGGTGGCCCATCAAGAAAATACCTCTGGATCCTAAGTCGTGATAGACAAGCAGATCCAAAGGTAGTAGAAGATATGAAAGAGTTTGCAGCTTCGTTAGGCTTCCCTGTCGAAAATATGATCAGCGGTCTTGCTGATTAATGACTCATCTGCAAAATTCGGTATTGTTACTTTTAGTAATGGAGTCCTCTCCATTTCGCGTTTGATGGCAAAGATAGCACCACTGTTTCTTGCCCATGATCTTCTTGCGATACCATTGTTAACATCCCAATGAAGCATGTTTTTAATTCTTCTGTCGGCATCATCACTTCCATCAATCACCATTCCAAAGCCACCATTGATAACCTCTCCCCAACCAACGCCACCACCATTGTGGATTGATACCCATGTTGCTCCTCTGAATGAGTCTCCAATTACATTATGAATAGCCATATCTGCAGTGAAACTTGAGCCATCATAGATATTTGAGGTCTCTCTATATGGAGAGTCTGTTCCAGATACATCATGATGATCCCTTCCTAATACAATTGGGGCAGATACCTTACCATCTCTGATTGCTTTATTCATTGCCAGCGCAATCTTCGTTCTTCCTTCGGCATCGGCATATAAAATTCGGGCTTGAGAGCCAACAACCAATTTATTTGCGCCAGCTTGTCTAATCCAGAGAATATTGTCTGCCATCTGCATCTTGATCTCTTCTGGAGAGTTTTGCATAATCTCTTCCAAAACTTCAGCAGCAATTTGGTCGGTAGTCTCAAGATCTTTTGGATTTGAAGAGGTGCACACCCATCTGTATGGACCAAATCCATAATCGAAGAATAACGGACCCATAATATCTTGAACATAAGATGGATATTTAAATGTGCCATCTTGTTTCATGATATCAGCACCTGCACGAGAGGCCTCTAATAAAAAGGCATTTCCATAGTCGAAGAAATACATTCCTCTTTCAGTTAGCTTATTAATTGCTGCAGCATGGCGCACAAGGCTCTTTTGTACCTCTTCTCTGAATTTCTCAGGCTCTTCAGCCATAAGTCTGTTCGACTCCTCGAAACTAATACCTGCTGGATAATATCCTCCTGCCCATGGATTGTGAAGAGATGTCTGATCCGACCCGAGGTCAATCTCTAATCCGCAATAGACAAATTTTTCCCATAAATCGATTATGTTTCCTTGGTAAGCGAGCGATACAGCCTCTTTATTCTCTTTGGCAACCTTGATTCTGTTAACGATTGCGTCTAGGTCTGTAAATACCTCATCTACCCATCCTTGGGAGTGTCTTGTATGTACTGCTTTAGGATTTATTTCGGCAACAACTCCAATTACTCCAGCAATAACAGCAGCTTTTGGTTGAGCACCCGACATTCCTCCTAATCCTGAGCTTACAAAAACTTTACCTCTTAGGTCATTGGTACTTTGGCCCTGTTTTTCAGAATGCATTCTAGCAGCATTAAGAACTGTAATTGTTGTTCCATGAACAATACCCTGAGGTCCAATATACATGAAAGAACCTGCTGTCATTTGTCCATATTGAGACACACCAAGAGCATTGAATTTTTCCCAATGATCTTTTGACGAGTAGTTTGGAATTACCATACCATTTGTAACGATTACTCGGGGAGCCTCTTTATGCGAAGGGAAAAGACCCATAGGATGACCAGAATAGAGAACTAGAGTCTGTTCGTCAGTCATCTCAGAAAGATACTTCATAGTAAGTCTATATTGCGCCCAGTTTTGGAAAACAGCGCCATTTCCTCCATATGTGATTAATTCATGAGGATGTTGCGCAACGGCGTAATCTAGATTATTACTTAACATAAGCATAATAGCTGCAGCTTGCACCGATTTATGCGGGAAATCGAAGATGGTTCTAGCAGTTATTTTATAGTCGGGACGTAATCTATACATATAGATTCTTCCGTAATCCTTAAGCTCTTTGGCAAACTCTTCTGCCAGTTCTTGATGATGTTTAGGCTCAAAATAGCGCAGTGCATTGTGCAGAGCCAGTTTCTTCTCTTCCTTAGACAAAATGTCTTTTCTTTTGGGTGCATGATTTATTTCCGGTTCGTACGGTTTTACCGGCGGAAGAGTGTCCGGAATGCCTTCGGAAACGGCTTTTTTAAATTGTTCGGTAGTCATAAATGTTTAGTTTTGGATTACAAAAATAATAAAAAGAGGCCGAAACTTGGCTGTTTAATAAAAAATGTATATTTTTGTCGCCCAATAAAAGGAGGTGTAAAGCTTATGATTATAGTACCAATTAAAGAAGGTGAAAATATCGAAAGAGCTTTGAAGAAATTCAAGAGAAAATTCGAGAAGACCGGCATCGTTCGCGAACTTAGAAGCAGAAAGACTTTTGTAAAGAAATCTGTTAAAAGACGTGAAGAGGTGAAGAAGGCTGTCTACGTTCAAGCTATGCATCGCAACGAAGAGTAGTTTCTTATAAACAAAATACAAAAAGGTATCGTGATATTTTTCGCGATGCCTTTTTTTTTGTAAATTAGTACTTGAGTTATGAGTTACGCAGAGAGATATTTGGAGTATATCAGGGTGGAGAAAAGGTATTCACTCAGAACGATAGAGATCTATCGTACAGCTATCGATGAGTATTATGCTTTCTGTAATAAAGTCGATGACGAATCGGAACTCACTCTTCTCAACTATCGAAATATTAGAGGATTTGTGGCATCAAATCTAGAAAACGGAATCTCTTCGAGAACAATGAATTTAAAATTGTCTGCGATTAGTAGTTTCTGTACTTATCTTCTTAAAGCTGGATTAATTTCATCAAATCCTGCAAAACAGGTGCGTAGACCAAAACAAGAGAAAAGACTTCCAGATTTCTTCACAACTGACGCAATCCAATCCTATTTTTCGGAGCTTCCAGAGAGTGATGATTTTATTGCAATTCGTGACAGAATGGTTGTGATTCTTCTCTATTCTACAGGGATTAGAAGGGCAGAGTTGGCATCATTAAAAATTGGCGACATTGACTTTAGTCGAGCGGTCTTAAAAGTCACTGGAAAGGGTGATAAGATGAGAGAAGTACCGTTGACCACTGAGCTAATGGCAATCCTAAAAAGGTATTTGTCTGACTTTCGGGAGAACTATCCTGTGAACGACGAAAATTATCTTTTTTTGACCGATTCGGGACAACATTTCTACCTCTCTTTTGTTAATAAAGTAGTAGGAAAGGAGCTAAATAAGTTCCCAGAATTTAAAGGGAAGAAGAGTCCACATAAGCTACGGCATTCAATAGCGACTCACCTGTTAAACAATGGAGCGGACTTAAATAGCATAAAAGAGATATTGGGCCACTCATCCTTGGCAGCAACCCAAGTATATACCCACAACTCTTTCGAGCAACTCAAAAAGGTATTTATAACTGCTCATCCAAGAGCAAAAAAAGGAGGATAATATGGACATCAGAATTCAATCTCTAAAGTTTGATGCAGATCAAAAACTATTGGACTTCATCGAAAAGAAACTTGAAAAATTACCTAAATTCTATGATGAAATCGTAAGGGTAGAGGTATTCCTAAGTTTGTTACCGGATTACGAAAACAAACAAGTTAAGATCAGAGTTGACATTCCTGGAAATGATCTCGTTGTTGAAAGACATTCGAACAAATTTGAAGATGCGCTTGTTGACTGTGTTGATGTGTTAAAAGACTTGCTCGTAAAGGTTAAAGAGAAAAGACATAATTTGTAACAAAATAATGCTAACCAATAAAAACTAAAAAAAACGATAGAAGAAATTAACGAACATATCATTAGCCGTAAGGTGTTTAAGTGAAAAGGATTGTAATCCTTAATTCTCTGATATGAGAAAATAAACGAAAATCCGTCCAGTGAAAATGTGTATTTACACAAATACTGGACGGATTCTATGTTATAAAATATAGGTTAAAACAAAATTGATATAAACTCCTCTTTACTTATATTACTAAAGTAGTCGCTGATCTCAATATCTAACAATGCACTCTTTACTGATTCATAGTTATGCATTGTTCCTACTAGAAGATTTTCTATCTCTGCTGTCTCTTTTGTGAAAAAGTAATCGCCAAAAATTTTTATTTCAGAGATAACACCCTTCTCTACATTTAGATAGACCTCAAGTAGTCCTCCGTTGAACTTCTCAACTTTTGAAAATTGATATTTAGGTGATTGACCGAAATTCCACCACTCTTTGCTATACTTTTCTGCCTTAAGTTTTGAAATTTCAAAAAGATCTTTGCTCGAATAACTGTAAAGCTTGTAATCCTTCGCTCTGTTGTTTCGAATAAAATTGTCCATATAATCGATAAAGCTCTCTACCGACATCGGCTGAGCGAGATGTTCGCTGATGTTAGTTACTCTACTTCTATTCGATTGGACAGATTTACCTGTGAATTTTTCTGGTCTGCTTGCAAGGGCTTGAGAGAGGTCGGCCATTGATGACGCAAAGAGAAGTGTCCCATGTTGCAATACTCTGTTTTTATATACAGCAACCGCATTTCCCGAAAATTTTCGGCCATCAATTAATAGGTCATTTCTACCCTCGAGGTATGCTTTCACTCCTAATCCCTCAAGTGCCTCGATGATAGGTTTTGTAAAACGCGCAAACATAGAAGAGGTGTCTTCATTATCTATGCGATTATCTATAAATGTGAAATTTACATTCCCTAAATCATGAAAAACAGCGCCACCACCTGTAAGGCGACGAACAACCTTAATCCCATTTTGTGAGACATAGTCTATATTTATCTCTGCGAGAGCATTCTGATGATGTCCAACAATCACTGCATTTTCGTTTTGCCAAAGACGAAATAAAGGTTCATTCAAATGTTTAAAGAGATACTCCTCTGCCGCAAGATTCCATTGAGGATCAGTTGATTTATCTATTACGAAGTACATTTTTTCTATTTTTTACCAATTCAAGCAGACGTAACACTATTAGAGCAATTACAACTCCGACGATAGCTCCCGAAATTATGTCGAGAGGGTAGTGCTTTCCAACATAAATTCTACTATAGGCAACTATTGCTGCCCAAAGGAAAATGCCAATAGAATAATATCTATTTCGGATGATTACAGCTGTAATTGTAGCTAGTCCAAATACATTAGCAGCATGGTTCGATACGTATCCATACATGCTGCCTTTGCCCTCTAATAAGTGGACAAAAGGGGCAATTTGTGGATCGTGACAAGGTCGAAGCCTCTCAACTGTATTTTTGATTAGATTCCCAGCAGTATCTGTTAGTGCAAATGTTATTATAACAGCCAAAAGAGTAAAAACAAGATATTTTTTCTCTTCTGACTTTACAATTAAATAGACTATTAATAAATATAGTGGTATCCACACAAGTTTGGCTGAAAAGAAGACCATAACTGGATCTACATAGGTCGAATTAAGACCATTTAGATACAGAAAAAGTGATTTGTCCAATTCAATCAGCCATTGCATATTGCGTTACTCTTTATTTAGCGATTTCCACAATAGATCTTTAAGAGCCTGGATGTTGTATCCAGTTACCGAAGATATGAAGAGGTGAGGAACTTTGCGAGGTAAATGTTTTTTGATCTCCTTCATCAGCTCTTCGTCCAGCATATCAGATTTTGTGATTGCAAGAACTCTGTCTTTGTCTAATAGCTCAGGATTGTATTGCTTTAACTCATTTACGAGAATCTTATACTCCTCTTTGATGTCTTTGCTGTCTGCAGGAATCATGAAAAGTAGCATAGAGTTTCTTTCGATATGACGTAAAAACCTCAATCCAAGACCTCTTCCCTCACTAGCTCCCTCGATAATACCAGGGATATCTGCCATTACAAAAGACTTATGATTATAGTACTCTACAATTCCTAAGTTTGGTTCAAGTGTTGTAAAAGGATAGTCGGCAATTTTTGGTTTTGCAGCTGATACAACCGATAGAAGTGTTGATTTTCCTGCATTAGGGAAGCCAACCAATCCAACATCAGCTAGAATTTTTAGCTCAAGAACAAACCAGTTCTCTTCTCCTGGTTCACCAGGTTGAGAATATCTTGGAGTCTGATTAGTTGCTGATTTAAAGAAAGCATTACCCATACCTCCTCTACCACCTTTAACTAATACCTTCTCCTCTCCTTGTTCTGTTATTTCAAATAGAATTTCACCAGTCTCGGCTACTTTTGCTACTGTGCCAAGAGGAACATCAAGATAGATATCTTCTCCATTAGCACCATGACAAAGACTGCCACTGCCAGCGCCTCCGTGCTCTGCACGAACATGCTTTCTGTACTTTAAATGGATTAATGTCCAGTATTGAGAGTTTCCTCTTAGAATAATATGACCGCCTCTTCCGCCATCACCTCCATCTGGGCCACCTTTGGCCACGAATTTTTCTCTGTGTAGGTGCATCGAACCTTTACCGCCGTTTCCCGACTGGCAAAAAAGACGTACATAATCTACGAAATTTGAATTACTCATTATTCAATTTGTCTATAAGCCTGCAGATGTCACTAAAATTGTTTTCAATTGTAGATGCACCATTGACTTTGTAATATTTGCCCTGTTTAATATAATACTCTTTAAGAGGCTCAGTTTGGGCATGGTATGTCTTGATTCTTTGCTGAATAACAGCAATATCATTATCATCCTTTCTGTCCTCGGTCATCGCTCTGTGCTGAATTCTCTGTACGATCATCTCATCGTCGATCTCTAAAGAAATTACAGCATCAACCTTGTTCCCGTTCTCTGCAAGAAGCTGATCGAGTTCAAATGCTTGTTTTGTGTTTCTGGGATAACCATCAAAGATAAAACCGGAAACATCCCGGCTTTTGATGATTTCGTTTTTTAAAATGTCTAGGACTATCTCGTCACTTACGAATAATCCCTTGTTTATAAGTGATTGAGCTATTTTGCCAATCTCACTTCCTCTTGCTATCTCTTCTCTCAACATCGAACCTGTAGAGATGTGGCGTAAATTGTACTTCTCTGCAAGAAGTACTGATTGGGTGCCTTTACCCGCACCCGGAGGGCCGAAAATTACATAATTCTTCATTAACTATCTGGATCTAAAACATATATGTCTTTATACTGTCTTCCAAGTTCATCATAGTCGAGACCATAACCAACAATAAAGTCATTAGGAATCTTTATTGCAGCATAGTCAATAGGAATAGGTTTTTTATAAGCTTCAGGTTTCAATAATAATGTGCAGATTTTAATATCTGCAGCTCCTGCCTCTTTAAGCATTGCGTAAAGACACTCAATTGTCACTCCAGTATCAACTATATCCTCTATTACAACAACTGATCTACCCTTAATGTTTTGACTTAGTCCAATCATCTTTTTAACCTCTCCAGTAGAGCCTGTACCTTCGTAAGAAGAGAGTTTTATAAATGAAAGTTCACATTGTATTTCAAGACACTTCAAAAGATCCGAAGTGAACATGAAAGAACCATTCAGGACAGATACCAATAAAGGTGTCTCAACATTTTGATAATCTTTATTTATCTGATCGGCAACAACTTTAATGCTTTTAAGTATCTCATCATGAGGGATGCAGATCTTGAAAGTCTTGTCGTGTAGTCTTATACGCTCCATATTGAAAAAATATTTGTGCCCGCGAAATTAAGTATTAATTTTGTCTTAAACCAATTTTAAGTAAATATACAATGAATCCATTAGTTAGCATTATTATGGGAAGCACATCCGACCTGGGTGTCATGAAACAAGCTGCTGAATTTTTGAATGAAATGGAAATTCCGTTTGAAATCAACGCATTGTCGGCTCACAGAGTCCCTGAACAAGTGGTCGAATTTGCTAAAAATGCTCACAAAAGAGGTGTTAAGGTGATTATTGCTGGAGCGGGCGGAGCTGCTCATCTTCCGGGAGTTATCGCAGCTTTAACACCACTGCCGGTTGTAGGGGTTCCTATCAACTCATCAAACTCAATCGACGGATGGGATTCTATTCTATCCATTTTACAAATGCCTGCGGGTATTCCTGTCGCTACTGTTGCTCTGGATGGAGCTAAGAATGCTGGAATACTTGCTATGCAGATCATTGCCACTGGTGACAAAGAGATGCAAGAAAAGGTGGTTAACTTCAAGGCCGATCTTGCTAAAAAGATTGTGTCTGCAAACAAGGAGCTCTCAGAAATTCAATACAAGTTCAAAGTATAGTATTGAGTAGATATGTCTAATTAGAGATGGCAGACCAATAGTGTCTGCCGTTTCTGTTTTAATAGCGTCCGTAGAGATAGAAAAAAGTTCTAAAAACAGATATTTTATTTTTAAAAATCAAAAAATGAGGAGGAGAGATTATGTGGAGAAAGATGTCTATTCTTGTGCTGCTGTCTGCAGTTACAATCAATTTACTAGCTCAAAGCAGGAGCGAAGATAAATATAATGGTAAAGAGATTCCATCTCAAATACAGGAGTTGCTGATTGAGATCTTGGAGGAGAATGAAAATGCCAATATTGAAGAGGTTGTTGAGCAACTAGAACAATTACTGAAAAACCCGATTGACATTAATAAGGCGTTAAAACGTGATCTGGAATCTCTCTATATTTTAAACGATTTTCAGATAGAGATGATTTTATCATACAGGGCAGAACATGGTGAGTTTGCCTCTATCTATGAAGTGATGTACCTTAATGGATTTGACGAAGATCTTTTTAAACTGATCTCTCCTTTCATAACGGTTAGCGATAATGGATTTCATATAAACCAGGCGAAACAAAAAATCAGTAGTTACGAAGTTATATCTAGGTATAAAAGAGCATTGCAACAACAGAAGGGATATGCCTCAAATGCACCAACTTATATTGGTTCTCCTGATTATATTTACTTGCGTGGTAGTGCAAAAATTGGAGCAATCTCATTAAATATAACAACGGAGAAAGATGCTGGTGAGATGTTTTTTGATTCCAAAAGATTGTCATTACCAGACTTTGTGTCAGCGTCTGCACAGTATGAATCTAGAGGAGTGTTGTCTAAAATCATTGTAGGTGATTATTCTGCAAATTTTGGACAGGGATTGGTACTATGGAGTGGTTTTTCAATGGATTCACCATCACTGTCTCCCTCAAAATATAGAAAATCGAGAGAGGGGGTGTTTTCATACAGATCAAGCGCCGAACAAGGTTTTTTTAGAGGGTTAGCAACAGAGTTTACTTTGGGTAAATATGTGATTACAACGGGAATTTCATATATTTTGGAAGATGCTAAAATTGAAAATGGAGTTGTTAAGACGATTTATACCGATGGACTACATAGAACGCAAGCTCGTATCCTTAATAAAGCAACACTTCCGACTTCGGTTTTAATCTTCAACCTTTCAAGGGAGTTCAATTCATCCAAAATTGGATTCACAACGGTTGCTCATAAAGACAAATATAACAGACCTAAGGGGAATTTGGGGCTAAACTGGTATTGGTCAAAACAAAGGGTCAGAATCTTTGGAGAGGCTGCTTTGGACTCTTATCTAAAAATGGCACTAATTGCTGGAGGAATCTACAATTTTTCAGGAATCAATGAGTTAGCTGTTGTTTATCGTGAATATTCAAATAATTATGATGCAATTTATTCGAATGCGTATTCAAAAAATACATCTGCTACATCGGAGAGAGGGGTGAAAATTGCAATTTTATATAAAGGGTTCAAGCACTATCCAATAAAATTTGATCTTGATTATGCTTTTTTTCCATACGGTAGGTATAGAGCAGACAATCCATCATACCAATTTGAACTCTTTTCAGAAGTAGGTCCAATCAAAATATCTAAAGTTGATCATATTTTTAGAGTCAGATTTTCTAAAAGGTTTTATAATGTAGATGACAAAAGATCCTTGTCACCTCACATGAAGTACTCTTTCAGATATACAACTTCGATAGTTCTCCATCCATTTAAAATAAAAAGTGCTGCAGAGTTAAATTATTATTCAAAAAAGAGAGAGGGAGAGAACTCTTATGGATTTGCAATTATGTCCGAGGCGTCGTGTAAATTATTGATTGATAGAATGACAGTTGTTGCAAGATTGAGTCTTTTTAATGCAGAAGAGTGGGATAACCGAGTCTATTTTGCAGAGAGCGATCCTCAGGGGGGCGCATTTTCACAACCTCTTAATGGTTATGGCTATAGAACCTATTTGTTGTCGAGATACAAACTGGCTAAAAATATTGATTTGTGGATTAAATATTCGAGAACTCATAGATTTGGTGAAGATAAAATAGGAGAGGGACCAGAACAAACTCTTGGCCCCTCTCGTGACGAATTAAAACTTCAATTGAAGCTTATGTTTTAAACAGGCTTGATTTTAAGTACTTTACCTGGTACGATTTTACTCTTTTTTGTAAGACCATTCAACTCCATAATATCATTAAGTGAGACGCCTTCGAACTTTTTCGAAATTTCCCAAAGGGTGTCTCCACTTTTGATTTTATATGTGATATAACCACCTGATTTAGATGTTTTTGGTTTTGATATAGTTTCAGATGCTTGGGCAACATTAGCTCTCGAAGATGAATCAGGCCCACCCGATTTGTAGATCTTCAGACGTTGTCCCGCTTTGATATATTTCTTGATATGGTTCCAAGATTTAAGATCAGCAACGCTGACGCCATATTTTAGTGCAATTTTATTTAATGTCTCGCCAGATCTGACTTTATGCTCAATTACTCTACGTTCCGATGATGCAATCGATGACGATTTATAACCACTATTTTTGTAGATAATAGGATTAAAGAAGATAGAGTCTTTGTAGGTATAGATTTCATTCTCTTTTTCAACAAACTGAGATGTGTAATTATAAGGAATTGTAAGAATATATCCTTTTTCAGAAGCAGGAATTATTTCATTGATATATTGAGGATTAAGATTACTTATTTCCTCTTTTGGGATTCCAAGAACTTCTGAGATCTGACCAAAATGGAGAGGTCTGTGAATCTTGAAAGTATCTACATGAGCTGGCATCTGAACGGCTCTAGGAGTTATTCCGTGCTCTTTATAATAGTTTAATGTATATAATGCAGCTACAAATGATGGAACGTAACCTCTTGTCTCTCTTGGTAGGTAAGGGTAAATTTTCCAAAAGTCTCTACTTCCTCCAGCCCTGCGAATTGCTTTGTTTACATTACCAGCACCGCAGTTATATGATGCAATGGCAAGTGCCCAATCTCCAAAAATAGTGTATGAGTCCTTCAGATATCTAGCAGCAGCATGACCTGCAACAATTGGATCTAGCCTTTGGTCAACATAGGAGTTGATCTCAAGATTATATTGAAGAGCAGTTCTATACATAAACTGCCACATACCTTTGGCATTTACTCTCGAAGTTGCCCTTGGATTTAGAGCCGATTCGATTACTGCCATAATTTTTAATTCTTTAGGCATATTGTACTGATCAAAGATCTCTTCGAAAATCGGCATGTAATAGTTTGATAACCCTAAAATCAAGTCAACCTTATTTGGTATTTTTTGGGTATAGAATATGATATGGTTCTTTACTATATCGTTATAAGGCAGACTGATGAATGAGTTCATCGCCTTTAATCTTCTGATGTAAACAGAGTCAGGAATATCGCTTTTGAAATTAGCATTGTCCAAGTCTATCCCCTCGTTGTCCATCAAGTTTAGATTCTTTTGAATATACCAGAGGCTAAGTAAACTGTCTGTACTCACATTTGGACCGAGATTGTCTGCACTATCAAAAAAATTAAGTCCACCAGGATTAATGGTGTCGTTTGTGCTGTTAGTATCGGCAAGTGGTATCTGAAACGATTCCATTTCGCTCTTTAGTGAATCAATTATTCTCTTAAGTTTGGTAACCTCTGTCTGAAGCTCCTTTTTTGTTGGTTTTTTAGAAAAGATCTGTGCATTGGAATTTGTCGGCAGTGAAATCATAAAGATTGCGACTGCAGACGCAACCATTGTAAGTCTTTGGATGGAACTTGTAACTGTCATCTTTTTCAAAATGTTAAATTTATTTTAATTCCCACAGAAGGGGATTGATTATATGCATATTGAGGATTAATTGGATTAATCATAGCGGGTCTGATGTTCATCGAAAGGTCGTCGCTTACATCAAAATCTTGAAGGTGAGCAAAGACATTGGCATCAACAATATTCAAAACATAGACAAGAGCACCTGCTATAATGGAGTAGTCTCTATATCTTCTGTAAGTGTCACGGTACCATTTCAAGGTCTCTACACTATACTTTCCATTATAGTCAGATCCAGGCTGGCTCGCCCAATTATAGAGATCTTTATATCTTAGATACTGATTCTGATTAGAATAGATAAAATATCCACAAGTAATGAATCCACCATAGAAAATTGGAATTTTCCAGTAGTCACCATTATAAGCTTGTCCTAAACCTGGCAAAAGTGTAGAGTAAAGGGAGGCTCTTGCAGGAAGAACTTTTTTATGATATTTGTAGTTGGCAACACCATCCATCATGCTTCCCCAATAAGAGAGGGCTGCACCAACGTAAAAAAGATCACGCATAGTTTGATACTTTGTGTCGCCAGTATTCATATATTCGAGATTGCTTCTGTAACCAGCATACATGAAACCCGATATACTTCCGTAAACGATAGGGAGTTTCCAATACTCTCTATTATAGATCTGAGCGGTTCCAGGAAGGACAATAGATCCAAGCCACATGTGGTTAATCCTCATACTATCTCTCCCTGCCAAACTTTTAAAATATCTCTTTAGGGTGTATGAAGGTTTTTTTGGTTCGTATTTCTCCTCTTTATTGTCCTCCTTATTTTGCTCAGTTGAGCCTGGAGGACCGACAGGTGTAAAAATTTTAGTAACCTGGGCGTTTAGTGCCGAGGTTACCAAAATAAGTAATATGACTATTAAATGTTTGAACTGCACTTCGATACTATAAATTTGTTTTTTCTAGTGCTTCAATGAATGCCAGAACATCTTTATCGTCGCTGAACTTAAATGTGACAGCGCTCTCTCCCTTTTCACTCCTTCTGACACTTACATTGTTATTTGTATACTTGCCAAAAATTTCGGCAATCTTAATGAACGACTCGTCGATCTCTTGCGGAGTCTCAACGACTTTTTTCGTAGGTTTCTCTTTTTCGGGTTGAGCAACATCCTCCTCATTTTGAGGGTTGTTCATCTTTTGAACAGTCGCTTCAACCTCTCTAACCGACATCTCTCCTTCAATGATTTGATCACAAAGAGCAATTTGTTGCTCAGGATCTTCGATAGATAGAAGCGCTCTTGCATGCCCCATAGTCAACTTTTGAGCTCTTAGAGCAAGTTGAATCTCAGCAGGAAGCTTAAGCAGACGAAGGTAATTAGTCACAGTAGCACGTTTTTTCCCAACTCTTTCTGCCATAGCCTCTTGAGTTAGACTACACTCTTCGATTAGGCGTTGAAAGCTGAGTGCAACTTCAATAGCATCCAAGTTTTCACGTTGAATGTTTTCTACAATTGCCATCTCCAACATGCCTTGGTCGTCTGCCTTTCTTATATATGCAGGAATGTGAGATAAACCAGCCATAGAGGCTGCTCTGAAACGTCTCTCGCCACTGATGATTTGATAGTTGCCATTTTCGAGCTGCCTAACTGTAATTGGCTGAATCAGTCCAAGAGTCTTGATAGACTCCGAAAGTTCAGACAATGCCTGCTCGTCGAAAGTAGTCCGAGGTTGATATGGGTTTGCGCTAATTTTTTCGACAGGAATTTCGGCTATAGATGCCGGAGTAGTAGGAGTTTCGGGTTTTGCGGGTTTATTGAATGCGGCATTGCCCGCATCCGATATAAGGGCTCCAAGACCCTTTCCTAATGCAGCTTTTTGGCTCATAATCAGTTACTATTCTTTTTGATAATCTCTTTTGCTAAATTAAGATAGTTGTTGGTACCAGCAGAAATTGCATCATACAGGATAACCGGTTTACCATGTGAAGGAGCTTCACTCAATTTAACATTTCTTTGTATTATTGTATTGAATACCATATTGTTAAAGTGGTGCTTAACCTCTTCTACAACTTGATTTGCGAGTCTTAGTCTAGCATCGAACATTGTTAAAAGGAATCCCTCAATTTGAAGTTCAGGATTCAACCTGTTCTGAACCAACTTAATTGTGTTAAGTAGTTTGCCTAATCCCTCAAGAGCAAAAAACTCACATTGAACAGGTATAATAACAGAATCGGCTGCTGTTAATGAGTTGATTGTAATCAAACCTAGAGAAGGAGAGCAGTCGATTATAATATAATCGTAGTTTTCCTTAAGTTCTACTAAAGCATTTTTTAGAACCATCTCTCTGTTTTCCAAGTTAAGAATCTCGATCTCGGCACCAACCAAGTTGATGTGAGAGGGAACAAGATCAAGCCCTGGAACCTCTGTCTTCAACAATGTCTCCTTTAGCGTTACTTTGCCAATCAATGCCTCATAAAGCGTTGTCATAGAGTTCGAGTCAGGATCGAAGTTAAACCCAGATGTTGAGTTTGCCTGAGGGTCGGCATCTATGATGAGAGTCTTCTTCTCCATAACGGCAAGCGAAGCCGCAAGGTTAATAGCAGTGGTAGTCTTACCAACTCCTCCTTTTTGGTTTGCAATAGCAATAATTTTTCCCATATTGTTTTTGAAGGATATTTCCTAAGTGCGCAAATTTATAAAATCTTTTTTTGCTATACGAATTATGTTACATTTGCGATGGCATTTTTAACCTTAAATATGGAAAAAGGCGGCTGGATGGTGATTGTCAATCCCAAGGCAGGTAGTGGGAGAGGACTAAAAGATTGGCCTGTAATATCTAATCTGATGAATCGAAGTGGATTGGATTTTACTTGCGTATTCACAGAGCATAAATATCATGCTGTAGAGATGACAGTTAAGGCCGTCAACGATGGTTATAGAAAAATTGTTGCTATTGGTGGAGATGGAACTGTGCATGAAATAGTAAACGGACTTTTTATTCAAAAAGTAGTGCCTACAACAGAAATTTCTTTAGCAGTGATTCCAACTGGAACAGGCAATGACTGGATCCGAATGTTTGGAATATCAAAAACATATACAGAAGCTGTTCAGTCATTGGTAGATCACAGGACAGTAATCCAAGACGTTGCAAAGGTTGAATTCTATGAGACAAAAGTTAAGCAGCATCGTTATATGGCAAATGTTGCTGGAATGGGATTCGACGCTGCTGTAAATATTAAGTACAACAGACTAAAAGATGAGGGAAAGGTTGGTAAATGGCTATATATTACCAGCAGTATCAAAGTTTTTTTGAGATACATCTCAAAGCGGTTCAAAATTAAGATCGACGATCAGTTGTATTATGATGGTTATCTATTCTCTTCTACTGTGGGGATTGGACGTTACAATGGAGGAGGAATGGATCAGATGCCGGCTGCAAAAATTGATGATGGACTGATGGATATCACAATGATTAAAAGAATGCAGAAGCTTATGATTATGAAGAATTTCAGGTATCTATACTCTGGAAGAATTTATGATAATCCAAAAGTTATGCATGAGCAAGCTAAAAAGATTGAAATTGAGACATGGCCACCATCAAGAATCGAAATTGACGGTGAGGCAATGGGATACTCTCCATTTACATTTGAACTAATTCCTAGGAGTATTAAAGTTGTTGTAGGTCCAAAGTTTGTGATTTAAAAAGGATCTACATCGCAGAAAAATTGAGCTTTCGGATTATCATTCGAAAACTTGTCCACCACTTTCTTTATCGATTTTTTGATAGCAATACCGCGATTGTCTTTTGGAAGTTTTATCCAGAAGTTAAGGATGAATTCTCCTCTTAATTTCTCATTAACAGGAGCAAATGGTCCACTAAAGTCTAACCCTTTTATCAAACAAAGGAGCTTGTATAATTTGTCGGCGTAGTTATAAGTCTCTTTGCGATCCCTATCTTTAACTACAATTCTGATAATTCTCAAAAATGGTGGATATAAAAACTCTTTTCTCTCTTCGATTAATTTTTTGCAGACATCTCGATATTCTCCAGTTAGAGAATAGACTTCATTCTTATCGCCTGATGTCTGAATAATCATCTTTCCAGGTTTATTTTCGCGCCCAGCCCTTCCAGAGAGTTGATTCATCATCTGCACAGCTCTTTCCGATGCTCTGAAATCTTGAGTTGCGAATAGCGATTCTGCTTGTAAAAGGCAGACAAGCGTAAGATCGGAAAAGTGAAAACCTTTGCTAAGCATTTGAGTGCCAACTAAAATATTCGCTTTATTTTGTGAAAACTCTTTGATGATTCTCTTCTCTTCGGTCTTGCTAGATGTAGTATCGGCATCGAATCTCTCAATTACTTTATCACTAAACCTCTCTCTCAAGAACTCCTCAATCTTCTCTGTTCCGTATCCTTTATCTGTGACAGAATTATTTCCACAAGAGTTGCATCTATTTGTGAAAACAAAGCTCTCTCCACAATAGTGGCAACTAATTGTACCTCTGTATTTGTGATAGCTTAATGGAATGTTGCAATGGCTACAATAAGGGATATGACCACATTCGTCACACTGAACATACGGAGAGTACGATCTTCTGTTTCTAAAGACAATAACTTGCTCACCCCTTTCCAGGCAACTCTCCATTTGCTCTAAAGTATAATTAGCAAATGGACCACTCATACGATTGCCTCTCTTCTCGGTCAGCGTATTTAATACCTTTATCTCTACTGGCTGAGAGTTGTGAAACTTTTCCGACAATACAACTTCGGCATATTTTCCAGTTTCGATGTTGTGAATTGATTCAAGAGAGGGTGTTGCAGACCCAAGAATAATTGGAGTATTAAATAGAGAGGACAATACAACAGCAGAGTCTCTTCCATTATATCTAGGTGCTGGCTCACTCTGTTTGTATGAAGAGTCATGCTCTTCATCAACAATTACAAGGCCTAAGTTTTTGTAAGGTAAAAAGATTGCAGACCTAAGCCCTAAAACAATGTACGGCTCTTCGCCCTTGATTATTCTCAAGAATGAATTTCGTTTGTCAGCTTTAGGTTGTTTGTAATTGTAAATCAATAATTTGTCTCCAAAATATTTCTCTACTCTTTTAGAAATCTGGCTACTAATCGCACTCTCAGGAAGCAGATATAAAACACTCTTTCCCGACTCCAAAACTCTTTTTGCCAGATGAAGATAGATCTCTGTTTTCCCCGATCCAGTAACTCCATTTAGAACAACTGGGCGGTTTTTCATCTCACTCTCAATATTTTCTAAAGCTGATTTTTGAGCAGCAGATAGTTGAGGTAGAAGTTCTCCTTCGGGGCCTAGCTCTTTTTTTCGTTTTTTACTAGGATTAAGGTCTAGCGAAAAAGCAGAAGCAGCTGATTTAAAGACCTCTCCTTTAGTACACATGTAGTAATCTGCAAGCCACTCCCAAAATTTTACGATTTGGCGAGGTGCAGGAGGGACCTCCTCTACAAATAATATATATTTGAAATTTCCTTCGTACTCTACATTTTCGCAGTTAATCTCATCTACAAGGGCAATGTACTCTCTTCCAGCAAAATTTACTCGCACAAAAGAGCCAGGAAATATTTTATCACTGAGAATTTCGGGCACTACATAGTGAATGTCCTTATGAAGTTTTAGAGGCAGAATAACCTTTGCAAACCTTTTTTCATTGTCCATGGCTAAGCTCTTCGATATGTTTTGCAACATCATTTAGAAGCCATCCAGGTGTAGACGTTGCTCCACAAATACCAACACTATCTCCATCTTTAAACCACTCAACCTTAATCTCCGAACCCTTTTCGATTTTATGAGAACGCTCATTTACCGATTTGCAGTGTTCAAATAAAACCTTTCCATTCGAACTCTCGCTTCCGCTTACAAAGATTATAACATTATGTCTTTTAGAGAACTCCTTTAAATGAGGATGCCTTGAAGAGACTTGATTGCAGATGGTGTTAAATGCTTTGAACCTTTCAATTGGACCTCCTGCTTTAGTAATTCTCTCTTGAATCTTTTTGCAGATTTTTGTGTATTCAGCAGGCTCCTTAGTTGTCTGAGAAAAAATATTGATAGGACGAGAATAGTCTATCCCTTCAAGATCATCTGAATTCCTAATAATTATGGCATCTCCTCCCACTTGGCCAATAAGCCCGTTTACCTCTGCATGACCAGGTTTCCCATAGATTAAAATCTGACCATTGTCGCTTTTTAAATTTGCGTACGCATCTTTTACTCTCTGTTGAAGTTTAAGAACGACAGGACATGTACAATCTGTAATCTGTAGGTTATTATCCTTTGCTATTTTGTAACTTTCAGGTGGTTCTCCATGAGCTCTGAACAATACAGGTCTGTTTTTGATACTCTCAAGTGTAGATTTATCAATAGTCTCAAGACCTTTATTGCGTAGCCTTTCAATCTCCGAACCATTATGAACTATATCGCCAAGAGAGTATAAAGACCCGTGAGATGCAATATAGCTCTCAGCCTGGTTTATAGCTCTTACGACACCATAACAAAATCCCGATTTTGGATCTATTTCAATTTTAAGTTCCATCTGTCCGAAAAATTATTTACAAACCAAACAATCTGGTCGTCCATATTCATTTCGCTGTTATCTAAAAAGATAGCATCAGGCGCTCTTCTCAAAGGGGCAGTCTCCCTTGTCTCGTCGAGTCTGTCCCTTTCAATCACATTTGCTAACACCTCATCAAAGTCAGCGCTCTCTCCCTTTGCAATAATCTCTCTATATCTGCGCATTGCCCTTACCTTAGGATCGGCAGTCATGAAAATTTTTATCTCAGCATCTGGAAAAACAACTGTTCCAATGTCCCTGCCATCCATAATTACTCCCTTCTCTTCCCCGGCTTTGTGAAGAATTGAATCAACGAACTCTCTTACAAAAGGGATTGATGCAACGATACTTACCCTTCCTGCAACTTCTAGACCTCTAATATCCTTTTCGATATTAACTCCATTCAAATGAAGCTCACTAGCTCCAACAGAAGGAGAGAAAATGAATCTCAACTCTATAGATTTTAAGGCCTCTTTTAAATTCTCTTTATCGATATTATTGTTTAGATCAATCAATCCATTTTTGAGAGCATAATAGGTAACTCCCCTATAAAGTGCTCCTGTGTCAACATAAATGTAGCCTAATTTTGCAGCGACAGCCTTAGCAAAAGTGCTTTTACCCGTAGATGAGTGGCCGTCAACGGCGATAATAATTTTTTCCATCTCCATACCCAATTATTGTAAAGACAAACATACATAAAAATCGATTATCTTTGTAAAAAAACAACTAAGATGAAGATTGCGGTCCTAGATCTAGGAACTAATGTATTTAACCTTCTGCTAGCAGAAATTTCAAAAGACAAATGTCATATAATCAGGGAATTCAAGTCGCCAGCAAGACTTGGTGATGGTGGACTCTCGTCGGGAGTTTTATCGAATAATGCATTCTCGTCGGCTCATGAGGCTCTTTATAAGATAATGAGTGAGATAGAGCGAGAGGGAGGGGTAGAGAATATATATGCTTTTGCTACCTCCGCAGTGCGAGACGCCAAGAATGGCAAAGAGTTTGCAGAGAGTATCAAACTGAAATTCGGAATTGAGATACAAATCATTTCGGGAGATAGAGAGGCTGAGTTGATCTACAAAGGAATCAGAGAGGCGATGTTTATTTATGATGAGGTTGTGCTGATGCTCGATATTGGTGGCGGAAGCAACGAGTTCATTCTAGCAAACAAAAATGAGATTCTTTGGAAAAAGAGCTACCCTTTGGGAATGGCTAGGCTAAAGGAGAGATTTATGCCATCGGAGCCAATCTCAACATCTCAGATTGAGGAGATTGAGCAGTTCATAGAGGAGTCTCTTCAAGATCTGTGGGCGGTAGTGGAGACCTATAAACCTTCACTATTAGTCGGATCATCGGGCTCTTTTGATACAATCAGGGATCTTTTATCATCTGGAGAAGATGATAAGTCTCTGCCAGCAAAGGAGATACCATTAAGTGATTTTGAAGCTCTACATCAAAGACTATTGTCTTCAACAACAGAGCAGCGCAAACAGATGCCGGGGATGTCGATGATTAGAATAGACTTTATAGTGCTTGCTTCGATCTTCATCAACAAGGTAAAAGATAGATGCGGATTCAAAGAGATATACCAGTCATCATTTTCGCTTAAAGAGGGAGTGATGGCCGAAAAATACAGAGAATTAACAGAAAATTAATTGATTAAAATATGAAATTGCTCATTATCGACGACGAGAGAAGTATCAGGAATACTCTCAAAGAGATCCTGGAATTCGAAGGTCACGAAATTGCATTAGCATCAGATGGCGTAGAGGGTTTAGCAATGGCTACAGCCAATAGCTATGACGCTATTTTTTCTGACATCAAAATGCCAAATATGGATGGCATGGAGCTTTTAGAAAAACTAAATGAAGCAGGTTGTGAAGCAGCCGTAATCATGATTTCTGGCCACGGCTCAATCGATACTGCCGTTGAGTGTATTAAGAAAGGTGCTTTTGACTTTATTCAAAAACCACTAGATTTGAATAGAATCCTGATTACTCTTAGAAATGCAACCGATAAGACAACACTGGTTAAAGAGACGAAGATTCTGAAAAAGAGAGTGTCAAAAATTCCAGAAATCGTTGGTGTGTCGCCAGCTATCAGCCATATTAAAGACATGATTGACAGAGTAGCTCCAACAGATGCAAGAGTTCTAATAACAGGTTCAAATGGTACTGGTAAAGAGTTGGTAGCAAGATGGCTACACGAAAAAAGCTCAAGAAATAGCATGCCGTTCATAGAGGTAAACTGCGCAGCAATTCCTGGAGAGTTGATTGAGAGTGAACTATTTGGTCATGAAAAGGGAGCATTTACTTCGGCAGTAAAACAACATAAAGGGAAGTTTGAACAAGCAGACGGTGGAACCCTATTTTTAGATGAGATTGGCGATATGAGTCTTGCTGCACAAGCAAAGGTGTTGAGAGTGTTGCAGGAGAACAAATTGAGTAGAGTAGGGTCGGACAAAGACATCAATGTAAAAGTGAGAGTTGTTGCTGCAACCAACAAAAATCTTGTTGAAGAGATAGCAAAGGGTTCTTTCCGCGAAGACCTTTATCATAGATTAAGTGTAATAGTAATTCATGTACCACCTTTGGCACAAAGAAAAGAGGATATTCCACTTTTGGCGCGCCACTTTATCGAGACAATTTGCGAAGAGACAGGTATGATCAAACGAGAAATTGACGAAGATGCAATTAACGAGCTCGCTCAATACAAATGGACGGGTAATATTCGTGAGCTAAGAAACGTAATGGAGAGACTTCTGATTTTAAGTAATAACAGAATTACAAAATCTGATGTTTTGGCTTACGCCAGTCCTGTATTCAGATAGGAATCGAGAAAAAGAAAAAAAAGAAAGAGTAGCTTTTCGGCTACTCTTTTTCTATTCTAATACTTTGAATAAAGTTACCATCATCCTGAGTCTTGACAAACAAAGTCACCCTAAACTTTTGCCCACCTGCACTCAGATTTCCAATTGCATACTTCATTGGTGGTTTTCCGCTTCTGTGAACTACAGTAAACGCCTTGGGTGTGTTGTTTGAGAAGAAGTCCTTTATCACCTGCTTTGCTTGCGCCTTGCTAGTGACATTAATGTTGCCCAAAATATCTATTTCTAAATTCGAGGCAAACCATGCTGACAATTTTTCGGCGTCACCACTCTGAATGTATTTTGAAATTGGAACAAACACATCCTGATGCTCACCACTATTCTGAGCACTTAATGCGCAGAAAGGAATGATTGTTGCAACTAATACTGTAAATAAGGATCTCATTATTTTTGCAATTTTTCTTGAATAAGATAAAGATACAAAAATCGAGCCATATGCTCCAAATAACAATTATTAAAATAGACCAATAATTCCTACATTTGTATATGAAGATAACCTTTTTACTCACCGGAAAAACTGATGTACCATGGGTTAAGCAAGGTACAACTCTCTACGAGTCACGACTCAAACACTATGTTAAGTTTGAGGCATTTGAAATACCAGAGCTTAAGTCTGTTTCAGGAATGTCGGTGAACCAAATCAAGGAGAGAGAGGGTGAGTTGATTTTAAAGTATATCAAAGAGGGAGACGAAGTTGTTTTGTTGGATGAAAGGGGGAAAATGTTGTCATCCGAAGAGTTTGCTGACTTTATCAACAAAAAGGGAGTTAAAGGGACAAAAAATTTAGTCTTTGTAGTAGGAGGTGCTTATGGATTTTCGGATGAAGTCTATAAAAGGGCAAACGATAAGCTCTCAATGTCTGCAATGACTTTTTCTCATCAGATGATTAGAGTTATCTTTACAGAACAGCTCTATAGAGCCTACACAATAATCAAAGGAGAACCATACCACCACAGATAATATTAAGGGAATGAAAGAGGAAATTTCATCGGTGTTAAAACACAGAAGCACTATACTTTGGGCACTTGCCCTCTTTTTTGTAATCATCTCCTTTTTTGAATTCACATCATCGGATTCGATTGACAGAGCCGTAAAAAATCTTGAAACAAGACTTCATAGTAGACAAGAGGTATTAGATACATTTGCTAAACAAGCTTTAGATATCCCCAAAAATGAGTTTATCGTATTCCCAGAACTCCCTTCCGATATGGTTATCTACCGTTTTTGCGACGATACCCTTCAATCATGGGTTAATCAATTACCTATCGCAAATGATGATATCGATGTTTATCCTTTTGGTTACAGAATAAATTATATGAGCAGCAGAGGTGTGACAAATACTCCTCTTGCTTATATTAGTCAAAATGTTGGTGTAGAGCAATATGTTAGTTTAGGTTCAGCTTGGTATGTTGTCAAAGTTTATAAAAGAGCCGACGTTACAGTTATTTCGGCACTATTGATTCAAACTGACTACAATACAGATAACGAAGTTCTAAAAAATGAAGTAAACCCGAATTTAGCACTTAGTAAATCACTTAGTATTGTGCCAGTAACTTTTGATGAATCATATATTGTCAAAGGGAAAGATGGAGCAATTCTTTTTTCAGTTCTTAAAGTTACTCCTAATTTCATTGGGCAGACAGGAGTTGTTCTAAGATGGCTGTCTGTTATCTTTATAATCCTTGCTCTTTTCTCAGAACTACAATCGAAGAGAACACTAAAAATGTTCTATGCAACAACTTTTGTGTTGATTTTCATGAGATTCATGGCAGGATACTTATCATCTGTCTTAGAGTCAGATCTAGAACTCTTCTCTCCTACGCTTTATGCTGACTTTGAGCTTTTTAAATCTCTTGCCGACCTGCTATTACTAAACCTTTTCGTCTTTTTGATTATCTCTGCTCTCTTTATGATTCGGAAAACAATCAATTTACAATATGTGAGAGCATCCAAAAAAGTCAGACGAAGAATGGTCTTTGTACTAGCGCTTGTTCCATTGTTGTTAATACCATATATCCATATAAGTTTAAGGTCTTTAATCTTGAACTCAAACATTACTCTGGAATTATTTAAAATTGATGAGATTTCGTTCTATACAATTCTTGTCTATTTCTCTTACGTCCTTCTTTTTATCGCACTACTCTTTACGATACAAATGCTAAGAGCTCCATTTGCTTCATTAAGGAAGTTTTCGTTCCTAAGGCTTAAGCCGATGCTTGTCTATATCTTCATCATCTCTCTATATTCTTTGATCGTAGTAAGTGTCTATGGCTTTAAAAAAGAGTATAATAGAAATAAAGTGTGGACAACTAAAATGTCGGTGGAGCGTGACCTTAATGTAGAGTTACAGTTAAAGTCTATAGAACAGTACATCGCAAGTGATCCTTTAATCAGAATGTATGCCGAAAATGGTGAAGAAGAGGTCTTAAACTATTATCTTACAGAAGTTTACACTTGGAACTTAGAGCAAAGATACGACAGACGAATAAGGGTATGTCGCCCGACTTCAATCTTAGAATTGGATAACTATTCCGATATAGTGTATTGCCAAGCGTACTATCAGGAAGAGCTATTTAAGTATGGTATTCCTCTGTATGATCGATCTAGATTTTTCTTCATGAATAACTACAACGGAAGAATCAGTTATTTAGGAGTATTCAGTTATCCGAGCTTTTCGGGAGAGCTAAATATTTTTATTGAATTAGAGTCAAAATTTATCAAAGAGGCTATTGGATATCCAGACATTCTCTTGAATCACAAGCAAATTGATAACCTGAATATGCCAACAAGTTATTCTTATGCAAAATATCTGAATGGCAGATTGATATCATATGGTGGTCGATTTAATTATAGCTACTCTTTTGAAGATGCAAAAGAGATTGGTTATAATGTTGTTAGAAAAGATAACTATGTCCATTTTGTCAATAGGGTATCTTCTGAAAGTGTTATTGTAATCAGTCGTCCTGAGCGAAGTATCTTCCCATATATAGTATCTTTCTCATATATTGTTTTGTTTTTCTCTTTAATCATGTTTGGATTGATAAGGATTCGCCACAAGTCAATTTTTACCGAACTACCAAAAAACTCTTTCCGAAGAAAGATTACCTTTTTAATTCTTGCATCACTTGTCTTTGCCCTTATAAGTATGGGTGCCGGAAGTATATGGTTCAGTTTAAATTACTTCAAAGAGAGCAATAGAGGTCAGATGGAGGAGAAGATTCAGACTGTTCAATCAACTTTGGCATATTTTAGCAAATATGTTGGAAACTATAAAGATCCTCAGTTTTACAACAACAAACTATTTGAATCATTAACAAGACTCTCTAATAATGCACAAATAGACATAAATCTATATGCACCGAATGGAGTTATGGTGCGCACCACCCAAAAGGAGATGTTCGATAGTTATCTTGTTGGTTTTAGGATGAATCCGTATGCTTTCAAAGAGATTGTATACAATCATAAAAAGCAAGTAATCAATCAAGAAAAAATTGGAAATTTAACATATTACTCTCTGTATGCACCTCTGTTAAATAAAGATGGAAAAATAATAGCAATCGTAAATATTCCATATTTTTCTAGAAAGAACGACATTGGCGCTGAGGCATCAAACATTATTGCAACTATTATCAATATCTATCTGCTTCTTTTGTTAGGGGCTGTTTTTGGAGGGATTGCACTATCTAATTCGCTATCCAAGCCACTTGCAGAAATTAGTAGAAAAATGAGAATCATAGAGGTAGGACAGTCTGCTGAACATATCGACTACAATAACAAAGATGAGTTAGGTATCCTGGTAGCTGCCTACAATAAGATGGTTGACGATCTCGAAGAGAGTACAAGACAGTTGGCGCAAAGTGAGAGAGAACAAGCTTGGCGAGAGATGGCAAGACAGATTGCTCATGAGATTAAAAATCCACTGACACCTATGCGATTGAGTATTCAGCACCTTGTTCGACTCAAACAGCAGAACATTCAAGGATGGGAGGAGAGATTTGATGCTTTAGCAAACTCACTCATAGAACAGATTGATATCCTGTCCGATGCGGCATCTGAATTTTCAAGTTTTTCTCGTTTCTACTCCGAAGACTTAACAAAAGTTGACGTCAACAACCTAATTTTAGAGCAGATAGTATTATTCAATACTCGTGATAATATCTCTGTAAATTTCGAGAGCGAGGTAGAACGTGATGCAATGATTCTGGCTAGAAAGACGCAGCTTGCAAGAGTGTTGGTTAATCTATTGTCAAATGCTGTGCAAGCCTTAGAGGGACAACTAAATGGAAAGATTCTGGTCTCGCTCACAAAAGAGGAGAAATACTACTCAATCTCCATCGAAGACAATGGAACAGGAGTGCCAGAAAATCTTACACATAGACTATTTAAGCCTAATTTCACAACAAAGAGCGGTGGAACAGGTTTAGGACTGGCTATATGCAGAAGTATAATCGAACAGAGTCAAGGAAGTGTATCCTATAGAAAATCAGAAAGGCTGGGAGGAGCCTGTTTTACAATCAGGTTACCCTTCAGCCTTGAATAGTTTTATATCAGTTGGGGCTTAAGTAAGTTTTACTTTTGCCTCATGAAAATCTGAATTGGAGTTCCGCTAAAATCGAAGTGTTTGCGAAGTTTGTTCTCAAGATACCTCTTGTAGTCCTCTCTTACATATTGCGGCAGGTTACAGAAAAATGCAAATGAAGGAGATGGTGTAGGAAGTTGGGTCATGTATTTTATCTTGATATACTTACCTTTAATCGCAGGCGGAGGATAATTCTCAATCTCTTTGAGCATAACTTCATTAAGTTCCGAAGTCTTGATCTTTCTTGATCTGTTTTCGTATACCCTTTGAGCAGCCTCTAGAACATCAAGGATTCTCTGCTTATTTATCACCGATGTGAAGATGATTGGAACATCATTGAAAGGAGCAATTTTGTTCATTATCACTTCGGTCGCCTTCTTCATAGTATTTGCATCCTTATTCTCGACAAGGTCCCATTTATTTACTACAATTAAGCACCCTTTTTTATTTCTAATGATCAAATTGAAAACCGACATATCTTGGGCTTCGATGTTTTGTTGAGCATCAACCATCAGGATACAAACATCAGAATTCTCAATTGCTCTCACAGAACGCATTACTGAGTAGAACTCAAGATCCTCTTTAACTTTATTCTTTTTTCTTAAACCAGCTGTGTCCACAAGCATAAATTCATGTCCAAACTTATTATAATAAGTTGAAATAGAGTCTCTTGTTGTGCCTGCAACTGGAGTTACGATGTTTCTCTCCTCACCTAAAAGGGCATTAGTAAGCGATGACTTACCAACATTAGGGCGTCCAACTATTGTAATATATGGAATTGCTCTTTTTTCTAATGGTTTTTCATCTTCGGGAAGAAGTTCTAAAACTTTATCCAAAAGATCTCCTGTTCCACTTCCTGTTGCTGAAGAGATTGCAAAAGGCTCACCAAGACCAAAAGAGTTGAAGATGTGTGCATCAAACAACTTATCTCCTGTATCTACCTTGTTTGCTACAATTATAATCGGTTTTTTAGATCTGCGAAGAATGTCGGCAACCGCCATATCGTAATCGGTGATTCCTGTACCCACATCACAAAGGAAAAGGATGACATCAGCCTCCTCTATTGCGAGAACTACCTGTTTTCTGATCTCCTCTTCGAACACATCGTCTGAATTGAGAGCAAAACCACCAGTGTCAATCACTGAGAACTCTTTACCACTCCATTCGCATGTGCCATAATGTCTGTCGCGAGTAACTCCCGCGATCTCATCTACAATTGCTTGTCTCATTCCGACAAGTCTATTGAAGAGTGTCGATTTGCCCACATTTGGGCGTCCTACTATTGCTACTATACTCATAAGGGCGGCAAAGATAATAATATTTATTTAAGAGACGAATATGAGCATCCAGAGCATCCGCCCGATTCACAGTCATCAACGGCGCAATCCGATGTCAAACCTTTTTTCTTTCGCCACATCCTTCTCTCATCATCTTTTGCACATCTGATGCCTCTTTTTCGCATCTCTTTATTATGTCCGATTTCGGTATCGGGAAATTTTCCGTTCTTCTTGAATATTATATTAAAGGAGAGCAGAAATACGCTTAGCCCTACAAAAACTAGTGCTGCTATTAATACATCCATTGTTTTAAAAATTTTAAATTACCCATTTATTTTTTGGAAGAAGCGGTGAGCTTCCTACCTTTATAACGGGAGGTAACTGGTGAACTTTGAACGCTGCGGCCTTTCTCAAAGATGAGATTTTGTCGAGCAGTTCTCTGCTCACGCCCTCAGATAATAGATCTGAGTCAGATTTTCCACCCTCTATCAATTCATACAAAATTGGGTCCAAAATGTGATATTCTGGCAAAGAATCGCTGTCTTTCTGATTTTCACTTAGTTCAGCAGACGGAGCTTTTGTCATTGTTGAGTCAGGAATCACACATTTGTCGGAATTGATGAAACTTGCAAGCGAATAGACTTGCAATTTATATAGATCGGCAATTGGCATTACAGCTCCACAAAGGTCGCCATACATAGTACCATAGCCCATTGCCAGTTCACTCTTATTTGTTGTATTAAGTAACAGAGCATCGTTCTGATTCGAAAAAGCCATCAGAATCACGCCCCTGATTCTTGCTTGTAGGTTTTCAATTGTAATCTGTTTTGGATCTGCTCCAAAAAGAGATGTAAGCTCTTTTACATATTTATTATAAATCCCCTCAATAGGAACAATCTTGTAATTGACTCCAAGATTTTCTGCCAATTCAACAGCATCACTAACTGAGTGCATAGTTGAAAATGGAGAGGGCATTAAAATTGCGCTAACATTCTCTTTTCCAAATGCTCTCACACCAAGAGACAGTACAACTGCTGAGTCAATTCCTCCTGAGAGACCAACTACGGCTTTGGTTTTACCGGCTGCCGAAAAAAACTTTCTTAGAGATTCAATGATTAAATCATGAATATCCTCTGTAACTGTCTGGTAAGGCATGATTTAGAAAATAAAGCTTGTGCTGATTGATTTGTAGTTATATACTTTGTCGATAACATCTGCAAAGATCTCAGCCACTGATAATACCTTAATCTTTGTTGTATCGTAGTTAGGATCAGTTGTAAGAGGAATAGTATCCGAAATTATCACCTCTATCAGTTTCGATTTTGCAATCCTTTCGTATGCCGGTCCCGACAATACAGCATGAGTTGCAAGAGCTCTTACGCTCAATGCTCCTTTCTCTATCAACATATCTGCAGCCTTTGTAATCGTTCCTGCTGTATCGATCATGTCGTCGATAATTACGATGTTTTTGCCTTCAACATCGCCAATTGCTGTCATAGAGCCAACTACATTGGCTTTCTCTCTTGATTTATGGCAGATGATAAGTGGACATCCCAGGATTCTTGAATATGCATTTGCTCTCTTTGCTCCACCCATATCAGGTGCTGCAATCGACATATTTTCTAACTTAAGGTCTCTTAGATAAGGAAGGAAGATTGAGCTCGCATAGATATGATCCACTGGAACATCAAAAAATCCTTGAATTTGATCGGCATGAAGATCTGCAGTCATCACTCTGTCGCAACCTGCTGCACTTAAAAGATTGGCAACCATCTTTGCTCCTATCGGAACCCTTGGTCTATCTTTTCTATCCTGACGCGCCCAGCCAAAATAAGGCATTACGGCAATCACTTTGTATGCAGAAGCTCTTCTTGCTGCATCAACCATCAACAGCAACTCGAAGATATTGTCTACCGGAGGGAAGGTAGATTGAACAATGAACACTGTTGCTCCTCTTACGCTCTCTTCGAGCGCAGGCTGGAATTCTCCATCGCTGAAAACGGTAACACTAGATTTACCAAGTTCAAGTTTCAGGGCAGCAGCTATCTTTTCGGCCAGATATCTGGAGTTCCTGCATGAAAAAATCTTTATCTGATGTTGATGATCCATAACTATGGTTTTATGTTGTTAAAAAGGGTTTCAATATAATCTAGAATTTCATCTCTACCTCTACCTGTCTCGGCAGAGCTAGCAAAAATAGGAGGAAGCTCCTCCCAATAGTTCATCATCTCTTTCGAATTAGCCTCTATCTGATTTGCTAATGCTGTGACTCCCAACTTGTCGGCCTTAGTATAAATAATCGAAAATGGAACTTCAGCGCGAGCGAGTTCCATCATGAATTGAAGATCAATCTTTTGTAAAGGGTGTCTGGAATCCAGAAGCACGAACAATGTGACCAGATCTTCGGAGCTGTTGATGAAATCACGAATAATATCGCCAAGCTCTGACCTTTGAGTTTTCGAGACCTTTGCATAACCATAACCAGGTAGGTCAACAAGATACCACTTTTCATTAATCATAAAGTGGTTTACAAGCTGGGTTTTACCTGGCTTAGAAGAGGTGTGTGCAAGATTTTTTTGTCTGCACAACATATTGATTAGCGAAGATTTGCCAACATTGGATCTGCCTATGAAGGCAAACTCCGGGAGGCGAGTCTTAGGCTTGTCTTTAGCAAGTCGGCTGCTGCCGGAAAATATGGCTGTCGATATCTGCATAGATGATTTTTATCGGGCAAAGGTACAATATTATGATTATATTTGTATGAGAAGATAGATAAAAAAATTCAAAATGGAGAGAGCAGATAGTATTACCCTGCATGAGCTATTGATGAGGGTAAAGAGGGTTGTAGAGGATAATGTGTCTGGATACTACTGGATTAAAGCCGAAATTTCTGAAATTAAAAATCACCCTACAGGCCATTGCTATCTTGAACTTTGTGATAAGGCTGGAGACGACTCTCCGGTAAATGCAAAGGTGCAAGCAATGATTTGGTCAAATTCATACAGACTAATCAAGCCATATTTCGAAACATCAACTGGCTATCAGCTGGGGAAAGGGATGCATATTTTAGTCAAGGGACAGGTTCAATACTCGCCAATCTACGGACTAAGTATCGTTATTACTGACATCGATCCGTCATTCACAGTAGGTGAGGCAGAATTGCAGCGTCAAAAAACAATCAAACGCCTACGCGACGAAGGGATGATGGAGATGAACTCAACGATTCCGATACCTACTCTTCCAAGAAGGCTTGCAATTGTCTCTTCGGACTCAGCTGCAGGGTATCTAGATTTTATGAAGCATCTGCACGAAAATGGGTATGGATTTCGTTTTCAGACAACTCTTTTCAATTCACCAATGCAAGGGGCAACAGCTCCAAAAGGAATCATTGAGTCTCTCGATAAAATCGCATATCTGCAAGAGCAGTTCGATATTGTAGTGATCATCAGAGGAGGAGGTTCGGTGCAAGATTTGAGTTGCTTCGATGATTATGAGCTCTGTGCAAACATCGCCCAATTCCCAATACCAGTTATTACAGGAATAGGTCACGAACAAGATTTTCATATTGCCGATATGGTTGCTCATACAAACCTCAAAACACCCACTGCAGCAGCAGGTTTCCTGCTGGATATTTTTGTGAGAGAGGATATGCAGATTAGTTTTTTATCCCGAAGACTTTTGTTATCTTTACAAAGGAGGATGGCTGATGAATATGCAAAAGTAGAGAGCATAAGCAACAAAACAATCTCTTTAGCAACCACGCGGATAAAAGAGGAGCATCATCGCCTAGACATTATGCAACAGCGCATAACGATGAATAACCCTTACAGACTTTTAGAGAGAGGTTTTACAATAATTACCAGAAACGATAAGAGAGTAACAGATATTGCAAATCTTAAGCAGGGAGATGATATACAAGTTCTAATGAATGAAGGGACTATAGAGTGCGAAGTTAAGAATGTAGTAAAACATGAAATGTATGGCAAAGAGTAAGAGCGAGCATAAGATGACATATGAGGAGGCTTTGGCAGAATTGGAAGCCTTGGCTAAGAAGATAGAAGATCCCAATACAGAGATTGGAAAAATTTCTGATTACATACAAAAGACATCTGAATTAGTAAAATATTGCAGAGAACTTCTTAGAGGACAAGAAGAGGAGATTGCTAAGTTAAACGAACAATAAAACCGACGGTTATGGAGGAGCTCAAAATCTGGAAAGATGATCCATATCTGGAGCCATATAAAAAGACAATATGGGGCAGATACCTAAAGGCATTAATAAGATACAGAGAGATCTCTGGTTACGGAAACCTGCTATACTCTTCGGTTAATAATCACTTATACTACGGAATTCATTCCGAAGGCGATGAACTAGTTTTCAGAGAGTGGGCACCAAGAGCTACTGAGTTATATCTTATCTGTAATAAAAATGGATGGGCTAAAGATGAGCACTATCGTTTCTCTAAATTAGATTCGGGTAACTGGGAATTGAGACTTCATAAAAGTGAACTCTCTCATGGCAATATCTTCAAGTGGCTTGTAGTTTGGAATGGAGGAGAGGGTGAAAGGCTCCCAGCATACGCTACGCGATGTATTCAGGACCCAATTACAAAAATCTTTTCAGCTCAACTATGGATGCCACAGCCATACAGTTGGAAAAACAAACGACCAAAACGAGTAGAGAACCCTCTGATCTATGAAGCGCATATTGGCATGAGTAGTGAAGAGTGCGTTACCGCAACATACTCTCACTTTAGAACAAATATCCTCCCAAGAATTGTTGAGGCGGGATATAATACCATCCAGTTGATGGCTATCCAAGAGCATCCATACTACGGCTCATTTGGATATCAAGTAGCAAATTTCTTTGCCCCAAGTTCGCGATTCGGGACACCCGAAGAGCTCAAGATGTTAATTGACGAAGCCCATGGACTTGGCCTCTCTGTAATTTTAGATATCGTTCACTCACATTCAGTCAATAATGTAGCAGAGGGACTCTCAATGTTCGATGGATCGGAGGATTTATATTTTCACGCAGGAGATAGGGGACAACACCCCGCATGGACTTCGCGTTGCTTCGATTACGGAAAGACGGAGGTGATCCATTTTCTTCTCTCAAATTGCAAATATTGGCTGGAGGAGTACAACTTTGATGGTTTTAGATTTGACGGCATCACCAGCATGATCTATTATGATCATGGTTTGGGAAAAAGTTTTACCGACTACTCTTGTTACTATGATGGAAATCAGGATGAAGATGCATTAGTTTACCTTACTCTCGCAAATTGTCTGATAAAAGAGACCTACCGTGACGCAATTACTATTGCCGAAGATGTTAGTGGCTTGCCAGGATTGGCTGCCCCTTTTGAAAACGGCGGAGTTGGTTTTGACTTTAGAATGAGCATGGGAGTCTCCGATAACTGGATTAAGTGGATCAAAGAGCTTCCCGATGAGAAATGGCATATGGGAGACATCTTTTACGAACTCACTAATAAAAGAGTTGATGAGAGGACAATCAGCTATGCAGAGTGTCACGACCAAGCGATGGTGGGTGATAAGACAATCATTTTTAGACTAATCGATAGTGAAATGTACACTTCGATGAGTAAATTTATAGAGAGTTTGGTAGTTGACAGAGGAGTTGCTCTCCATAAAATGATTAGGCTAGTTACGATTTCAACTGCAGGAGACGGATATCTCAACTTTATGGGAAATGAGTTTGGCCATCCAGAATGGATTGACTTTCCACGTGAAGGGAATGGATGGTCTTATTACTATGCACGTAGACAATGGTCGCTAGCAGAAGATGAAAACTTAAAATATTCGTGGCTGTTGAAATTTGACAGAAGCATGATTAAGTTGGTAAAAAAGGAGAGAATTTTAGAATATCCTGTAAAATCATTATTCATTGATAATCAGAAACAAATCTTGATTTATTCCAGAAGGGATCTAATCTTTGTTTTCTCATTCAATCCAACAGAATCATTTACTGATTACAAATTCAAAGCTCCAGCAGGAAAATACAAATATGTTCTTGACTCTGATGATAAGTTATATGGAGGATTTTCAAGAAATAACCACACTACAGAACACTTTACGATTCATGAAGAAGAGGGCGATAAACTCTCGCTTTACATACCCTCAAGAAGCGCTTTTGTCCTAAAAAAACAGAAGTGATTAACAAAATTGTAACAATTTTTTCGTAACTTGCGATAAATACAGTTCAAAATATGGCTTACTTAAAGTTTAACAAGGCAGAGCTTGTAAATTTGGAATACTCCCTCAAAAGGGAGTTTCTTGCAAGCAACCACGCCGGCGGTTATACCTACACAACAATTTCAGGCTGCAATACCAGAAAATATCATGGTCTGCTGATTGTTCCCTTAAAGCAATTTGGAGATGAAAAGCATGTTTTACTCTCGTCTCTCGATGAGACCCTTATTCAGCATCAAAAAGAGTTCAACCTTGGAATTCATCGCTATGGTGATATTTATGAACCAAGAGGCCATAAGTACATTGTAGACTTCGAAGTTGATAAATGTGTTGCTCTGACATATAGAGTCGGAGGAATGGTTTTGCGAAAAGTTATGTTATTGGCATATAACAAAGAGCAGATTTTTATCCAATACACTCTACTCGAGGCGCACTCTCCAACGATAATGAGGCTTAAGCCATTTCTTGCTTTTAGAAACATACACAACCTATCAAAAGCCAATACATCGGCAAACACCAAATATAAAGAGGTAGCCAAAGGGAGAAGCTTCTGTATGTACCAAGGATTTCCAGAACTGAGTCTGCAACTCAATACCGATTCTGAATTCATTTCAAATCCAGATTGGTACTACAATGTAGAGTACAAAGAGGAGAGCCGGAGAGCCTTTGAGTCTAAAGAGGATCTTTTCGTCCCTGGATATTTCGAGTTTCCTCTTAAAAAGGGGCAAACAGTTATTTTTTCAGCCTCTATCAATGAGGAGAAGCCCACTAGGTTCAATCAAGAGTTCTTGAAACACATGTCTGCCCGCAGACATCGCGATAGTTACGAGAATACTCTTAAAATTACTGCCAAACAGTTTATTATGGAGAGAGAGGGTAAGACCTCAATATATGCAGGTTACCCATGGTTAGACAAAAACCTTCGCGACACATTGATTGCAGCTCCGGGATTAACCTATTATGCAGATGGAGATTTAGACACTTTTAGAGCTGTTATAGATACAATTGTAAAACATGAGGCAGATAAGTTGACAGGAGATACAATTCAGCCCGATGTGTCATTATGGTTCTTTTGGACACTTCAACAATATGCAAAAGCCTGTGGAAACAGTGCCGAAGTGTGGAAGAGATATAAAAATATTATGAAAGCAGTTCTAGGTTCGTATTGCGATTGCTCAAGAAATAGAGTAACAATGCATGAAACTGGGTTGCTTTGGGCAGAAGAGCCTGGTAAGGCTTTAAGTTGGATGGATGCATATGTGGGAGGAAAACCAGTTACAGAGAGGGCAGGATACCAGGTAGAGCTAAACTCTTTGTGGTACAACGCAATCTGTTTTATTATAGAGCTTGCCGAGTCTGCAGAAGATACAAAGACAGTAAATAATTGGATATGGGTAAAGAAAGCTGTTGAGAAAAATTTCTCTAAAGCTTTTTGGATTGAATCGCAAGAGAGTCTTGCTGATTATGTAGGTCCAGAGGGTCAAAACAGATTCTGCCGACCTAATCAGATGTTTACATGTGCATTCGACTACTCACCAATATCGGATGAGCATAAAGCAAAAATTCTCCAGAATGTTACCAAAGAGCTATTAACATCTCGTGGACTAAGAACATTATCACCAATGAATCCTAGCTATAAATCGGAGTATGATGGAGACCAAACTTCACGTGATTTAGCATACCATCAAGGCACAACGAGAGTCTGGCTGTTAGGCTTCTACATTGAGGCATCATTAAAGCTCTATGGAAAGAGTTTTATAAGAAAGGCAGAAGAGTTGGTACAAGCATTCGAAGAGGATATGAATGTCCATTGTATCGGTTCTATCTCTGAGGTTTACGATGGAGATCCACCATATCAGCCACATGGTTGCCCATCATATTCAAATAGTGTGGCAGAGATCCTAAGATCAATAAAATTAATTGAACAATATAAAAACTTGGTGCTATGAAGGTATTGATGTTTGGATGGGAATTCCCTCCGCATATCTCTGGAGGACTGGGAACGGCTTGCTATGGACTTACAAAAGGGTTGGCAAACCAAGGAGTTGAAGTACTGTTTGTAATGCCTTCTGCATCGGGTGACGAAGATAAAAGTGCTGCTGAAATCATTAATGCAAGTGATGTTGCTGTTTCTGAGAGTTGTAAAAATGTTAAAGAGTTTTTAGATAAAGTACAATTTCTCAGAATAGGGGCAAATCTTGTTCCATACGTTGATCCAGAGCTTTTTACCGACATGGTGGAGCAAAATATGAAGGGGCAGATTACTGATTACAAAATGCATTTTGGACAAAAATTTCAGTTTTCTGGCAAGTACGGTAAAAACCTCATGGAGGAGGTGGTGCGTTATGCAATGGTTGCGGGAGAGATTGCTCTTAGACACAATTTCGAAGTCATCCATGCACACGACTGGTTGACCTATCTTGCTGGTATTGCTGCCAAAAGATTGACAGGGAAACCATTAGTAGTCCATGTACATGCTACTGAGTTTGATAGGAGTGGAGAAAACGTAAATACAGAGGTGTACGATATAGAGAAGATGGGAATGAAAGAGGCAGATGTAGTAGTGGCAGTAAGTAATCTGACAAGAAATATCGTAATCACAAAATATGGTATCAGCCCCTCTAAAGTTGTGACAGTGCATAATGCCGTAGATTTTGACGGATTCAAAGAGCTGAATGTCGATAGAGGAACTAAAGACAAAATTGTGACTTTTCTTGGAAGGATTACCTTCCAAAAAGGTCCTGAATATTTTATTGAAGCTGCTGCCAAAGTATTGAAACGCTACCCTAATGCGCGATTTGTGATGGCAGGAAGCGGAGACCTTCTCAATAAGTCTATAAGACGGGTAGCGAGATTAGGAATTGCAGACCGATTCCACTTTACAGGATTCCTCAGAGGCGACGACGTAAAGAAGATGTTTGCTCACTCCGATGTCTATGTAATGCCTTCAGTTTCTGAGCCATTTGGTATCTCTCCATTAGAGGCTATGAGGGCAAACGTACCTACGATTATCTCAAAACAGTCTGGAGTTGCCGAAGTGTTACACCATGCGATTAAAGTTGACTTTTGGGATATTGATGCAATGGCCGACGCCATTTACGCTTTGCTAGCCTATCCATCTATCTCCGAAATGGCAGTAAGATGCGGGTTAGACGAAGTTAATGCCCTTAAATGGGATAATGCCGCACTGCAAATTAAGAACATATACGCGAAAGCTGTAAAAAGAAAGTAAAGATTGAGTTATGAAGAAGACAATTTGTTTCTATTTTCAGGTACATCAGCCCGACAGACTGAGGCAGTACAGGTTTTTTGATATCGGAAAAGAGTCTTATTACTACGATGACTTTGCCAATAAGACAATTCTAAGAAGAGTTGCCGACAAATGTTATCTTCCAGCAAATAGGCTCATGCTCGACCTGATCGAAAAGCATAAAGGTGCTTTCAGAATTTCATACTCTATCTCGAAAGTAGCTTTAGATCAATTTGAAAGATACTATCCTGAGGTTATAGACTCATTTAAAAAACTTGCAGATACAGGTTGTGTTGAATTTTTAGCTGAGACATGCGCACATTCACTTGCATCGCTTGTCTCTCCAAATGAGTTCAAAGCACAGGTAAAGATGCATAACGATACAATAGAACGCCTCTTTGGATTAAAACCAAAGGTTTTCAGAAATACAGAGCTCATCTATTCCGACGAAATAGGGGCAATGGTAGCAGATATGGGCTATTTGGGAATGTTGACAGAGGGAGCTAAGCATATATTAGGATGGAAAAGTCCTAACTATCTGTATACAAATGCAATTAATCCTAGGCTTAAACTTCTTTTGAAGAACTTTACACTTAGTGATGATATTGCTTTCCGTTTTTCAGATAAAAGTTGGGCACATTGGCCATTAAGTTCCGAAAAATATACAACGTGGATTTCACAAGCACTTGAAAAAGATGAAATCGTTAATCTATTTATGGATTACGAGACATTTGGAGAGCACCAAAGTGCTACAACTGGAATCTTTGAATTCATGAAACATCTACCTCAATCAATCATAAATAATACTGAATTTGAGTTTCTAACCCCTTCGCAAGTAGTTGCAAAACACCAGCCAGTTGCACCACTTCACGTCCCTTATGCAATTTCTTGGGCAGATGAAGAGCGAGATACAAGTGCCTGGTTGGGAAATGAACTTCAAAATGAGGCATTCAATAAGCTATACTCTGTAGAAAATAAGGTAAATAGCTCAAATGATAAGACTCTACTCTCGGATTTCCGCCGACTTCAGGAGAGTGACCATTTTTATTACATGTGCACAAAATTTTTCTCTGATGGTGCGGTACATAAATATTTTAACCCATACGATACTCCATATGAAGCATTTATAAATTATATGAATGTTTTAAGTGATTTTATGATTAGAGTAGAAAGGGGAGAAAATAGCAATAATTTAAAAAGTATTATTAATATTGCGACCGAAAACCAAAAAAACGACGAAAAAAAGGAGAAAAGGAAAGCAGCCGAAAGTAGTAGTAAAAAGCCTGTAAATCAATTGAAAAAGAGAGATACTAAGAAGTAGTTTTTACAGGCAGCAAAGTAATTAAAAATAGCAAAAAACCTATGTCTGTAAACAAAATTCAACAACCCGACTATTTGTTCGAAGTAAGCTGGGAGGTTTGCAACAAGATCGGTGGGATTCACACCGTAGTTGCCACAAAGGCACTGAATCTTGCAAAAGATCTTGAAAACCGACATATTTTAATAGGCCCCGATGTCTGGCGCGATACCGCCCAGAATCCAGAATTCACAGAAGATCATACCTTATTCAGGACTTGGAGAGGTAGGGCATCCGAAGAGGGGCTAAGGGTAAGGGTTGGAAGATGGAATGTTGTAGGAGAGCCAATTGCAATCCTCGTCGATTTCAGCAACTTTATCTCAAAGAAAGATGAGATCCTTACCGATTTCTGGAAAAAATTCACACTAGACTCTTTGAGTGGTCAATGGGACTATGTAGAGTCAGTACTTTTCGGCTATGCAGCTGGAAAGGTCATCGAAAGTTTTATTCATTACAATGTTGCTCCAGGAAAAAAATCAGTTGTTCAATTCCATGAATGGATGACTGGATCTGGATTATTGTATCTTAAAGACAAAAAAGTACCTGTAGGAAAGGTATTTACAACTCACGCAACTGTAATAGGAAGATGTCTTGCAGGAAATAATTTACCGCTTTATGGTAAACTGCAAGAGTATAAATCTGATGACAAAGCAAGAGAGTTCAATGTAATGGCAAAACACTCATTGGAGAAGGTCTCAGCTTTGAATTCCGACGTCTTTACAACAGTTAGCGAAATTACCGCTAATGAATGTAAATATCTTATTGGCAAAGATGTGGATATAATTACCCCAAATGGTTTTGAGGAGAATTTTATCCCAGATGGTGCCGATTTAAAATCTGATGAAAGAGAGGCAAGAGCAGCCATGATCAATATGGCAGCTGTAATGTCAGGAACAAAAGTATCTGAGAATGCTCTTATAATCGGCACAGGTGGCCGTTATGAATATAAGAATAAAGGTATAGATGTGTTCTTGGACTCTTTAGCCGATCTCAAGAATAGTAACCGTCTCGAAAGAGAGGTACTTGCATTCCTGTTTATACCTGCAGGACATAATGGACCTGACAAAGAGCTTCTGAATAAGCTAAAAAATGGTTCAAATTACAAGACAAACTCAACTCATTATCTGCACGAAGCAGATTACGACAGAATAAACAACAGGTTAAAAGAGTTAAATCTTTTCAACAAGGAGGGAGACAAGGTAAAAGTCTTCTTTGTACCAAGCTATCTTAACGGAAATGACGGTGTCTTTAATATGACATACTACCGTCTTCTCACCGGGCTGGATCTTTCTGTGTTCCCATCTTATTATGAGCCATGGGGCTATACACCTCTCGAAAGTCTTGCCTTTGCCGTGCCTACCGTAACAACTTCGCTTGCGGGTTTTGGCAGCTGGATACAAACGCACTGCACCACCGACCATCCTGCCGCTGAGGTAGTTGAAAGAGATGAAGACAATTATGGCCGCGTAGTTTCATCTATCGTTTCAAAAATCATTGAAATTTCGAAACTAGACGAACAAAAAAGAAACATCTACAAGCAAAACGCCAGAGAGGTATCTAAGATTGCACTCTGGGACAACCTGATAATTTATTACAGGCAGGCATACGATTCCGCAATTCGTAAAATTGTACAACAAAAAGGAGATTTAAAAGTGATACTGGAAGATAAAGAGCACATCAGCAATATCAAAGATATTAACAAGCCAAACTGGGCAAGAGTACTAATCAGCAAACAATTGCCGCAGAGGCTTCAGCATCTTGACACATTGTCAAAAAACCTTTGGTGGTGCTGGAACCAAGAAGCTATAGAACTATTCGAATCAATTGATCATAAATTATGGGAAGAGAGCAAAGGAAATCCAATTCTTATGCTCGATAAAATCAGTCTAAAGAGATATCAAGAGCTCGAGGCTAACAACGACTTCTTAAGGAAACTTGATTCTGTATACGCAAGTTTTGAGACTTATATGTCTGAAAAAGATAAAATGCAAGGGCCTAAAGTAGCTTACTTTAGTATGGAATACGGCTTAGATAAATCATTAAAGATCTATTCTGGCGGTTTGGGAATCCTTGCTGGTGATTATTTAAAAGAGTCAAGTGACAAAATGGTTCCAATCACTGGTGTTGGACTACTTTACAGATATGGCTACTTTACACAAAAACTCTCTTCACATGGAGATCAAGTTGCTCAATATGATGCACAAGATTTCATGAAGATACCTGTAACTCCAGTTAGAGATGAAGAGGGAAATTGGGTAACAATAAGTATCGCTCTTCCAGGCAGAAACATGTATGCTCGCCTTTGGAGAGTAGATATCGGACGCACAGAATTGATTCTGATGGATACCGATTTCGAAGATAACTTACCAGAAGATAGAGCAGTAACACACCATCTTTATGGAGGAGACTGGGAAAACAGACTAAAACAAGAACTGCTATTGGGAATCGGAGGTATTCGTGCTTTGAGAACTCTTAAAAAAGAGGCAGAAATTTATCATTGCAACGAAGGACACGCTGCGTTTATTGGTTTAGAGAGACTTAGAGAGTATATTGCAGAGGAGAATCTAACATTTGGAGAGGCAGTAGAGGCTGTTAGATCATCTTCTCTATTTACAACACACACACCTGTTCCAGCTGGTCACGACTCATTCTCCGAAGATCTACTCAGAGGATATATGTCTCACTATCCAAATAGACTAAAGATTACTTGGGAGGGAATGATGGCATTAGGAAAGATCCATGCCAACGATCCAGAAGAGAAATTCTCAATGAGTATTCTTGCTGCAAATATGTCGCAGGAGATCAATGGTGTTAGCTGGTTACATGGTAAAGTTAGCCAAGACATTTTAGCTCCAATGTGGCCTGGTTATTTACCAGAAGAGCTAAACGTAAGTTATGTAACTAACGGTGTCCACTATCCAACATGGACAGCACCAGAATGGAAAGAGATTCATTCAGAGGTGTTTGGAGCTGACTTTGCTTCGCATCACTATGATAAAAAATGTTTTCAAGGGATTTATGATGTTGAAGACGAGAGAATTTGGGCAGTTCGTAGTAAATTAAGAACTAAACTTATTGAGGCAGTTAAAGAGTCTCTCTCCGATCCAGAAGCTACCACACACTATGCTCCTCATCACATTGTAGCAATCAAAGAGGCACTTCGCGACGATATCTTAACAATCGGATTTGCAAGACGCTTTGCAACATATAAAAGAGCACATCTGCTTTTCAAAAACCTAGACCGTCTGAACCAAATTGTAAACAATCCAGAAATGCCTGTACAGTTCCTGTTTGCAGGTAAGGCTCACCCAGCAGATAAAGCCGGACAAGAGTTAATCAAGAGGATTGTTGAAGTTTCATTGATGCCTGAGTTTATTGGAAAGATTGTGTTCATCCCAGGATATGATATGACCATTGCACGAAAAATGGTTCAAGGAGTTGATATTTGGATGAATACTCCAACTCGTCCACTCGAAGCATCGGGAACAAGCGGCGAAAAGGCAGTAATGAATGGAGTTATGCACTTCTCTGTACTAGACGGATGGTGGGTAGAGGGATACAAAGAGGGTGCTGGTTGGGCATTACCAATGAACAACACATACTCCGACACTGAGTTCCAAGACGAATTAGATGCAGCAACAATCTACAACATGCTCGAAAACGATATCGCACCTGTATTCTATAATGTAGATTCAAACGGACTATCTTCGGAGTGGATTGAGATTATAAAGAATACAATTGCCCATGTTGCAGCTAATTTCACTACCAACAGAATGTTGAACGACTATCAAGTTCAGTATTATGAACCAATGTCTGTTCGCCATCATAACGTAGTTAAAAATGATTATGCTATGGCTCGTGAACTAGCATTTTGGAAGAAGAAAGTTAGAAGAGAGTGGCCATTAATCGAAGTTCGTTCGTATATCAAACTCGATAATGCAAAATCCGAGATGGTACTTGGAAATGACTACACAGCAGAAGTTGAACTATATCTAGGTGAACTATCTCCAGAAGATATTGGAGTTGAGATCTTGATAGCGGAACAAAATAATGATAACAGAATGGTAATCAAAGAGAGATTTGACTTTGTTCCTGTTAGCATTGAAAACTCAGTAGCAAAATATACATGTAACATAAAACCAGAGACAGCTGGTTTGTATAATGTTGCAGCAAGAATTTATCCTAAAAATCCACACTTGCCTCATAGACAAGATTTTGATTTAGTCAAATGGTTGTAGCAACTACAGGTTTTTTCGACGGTGTACACAGAGGTCATCAAGCCGTTTTGAATATAGTGACAGACTTGGCTCGTGAAAACGAGTGCAAGTCTGTTGTTTTCACATTTTGGCCACACCCTCGTACAGTTTTGCAGCAAGATGCAGCAAAATTTAGACTACTTACATCTATCGAAGAGAAAAAAAGACTAATTTTATCCCTTGGAATTGATTCTGTTGAGGTATTGACTTTCGATAAACAATTTGCCAACCACACAACCGAAGAGTTTTATCAAGATATCCTCATCAACCGTTTTGGAATTACGCATCTAGTAATTGGTTACGACCACAGAGTTGGAAGAGATTTGTCTCAAACTCAAGACCAGATGATAGAGATTGCAAATGGCTTAGGAATCAAGACCTATAGAGTAGGTGAATTTGCAGAGGAAGAGATTATAGTTAGCTCAACAAAGATTCGTGACTATATTTCGAAGGGTGAGATAAGTAAGGCAAACCATTTCTTAGGATATAGATATGGTCTAGAAGGTGTAGTTGTCGAAGGTCAGAGAATTGGTAGAACAATTGGTTTTCCGACTGCAAATATTAGATTGTACGAGCCCCTAAAAATGTTACCAGCCGATGGCGTATATGCTGTTTGGGCAGAGTCATCGGGTAGAGTTTTTAGAGGAATCACTAATATTGGCACCAGACCTACTATTGCAGCAGGAAACGAAAGAACAATAGAGACTCATCTTCTCGATTTTGAGGAGGATATATATGGACTAAGTCTTAAAATTGAGTTTGTTTGTAAAATGAGAGATGAGCAAGCATTTGCCTCGATTTCGGATTTGAGAGATCAACTTCTCAAAGACAAAGAGAGGGCAATGACTATTCTTGATTTGAACAACATTGTTTTAAGATAAAAACTTTAAAAGTATGGAAGGAATTATTATTTCGATCGTAATAGCGATTGTCGGTCTTTTTTTACAAAACAGATCAGAAAAAAACAAAAAAGCTGCGCGTGAGAGAGCCGCAAGGGAGAATAATACAATGAAACCTTCCCAAATCGTAGAAGAAGAAGAAGAGTACGACGAGTTATCGGAGTATAAAAACGCATTTAAAGACATTTTTGGTTTTAGTACCCAAGAGCCAGAAGTTGTAGAGAGCAATGAGATAAAAGAGGGTAAAGTCTTTAATAATGAGGGACAAACTCCGCTTGTCACCAACTATTATCAAGAGCCTGTAGCTCAAGAGAGAGTAGTAGAGGGTGATATTGTTGAGAGATCTGTGGCAGATATAAACTTTGGAGATGATCTATCTATCAATATGGAGTACTCATATGAAGATGGTAAAAATGACGTTGCTGAAAAGCTTCATAATATTGATCCTAAGATGCTTGTGCTGTATTCTGAGATAATGAAGCCAAAATTTCAAGCGTAATTCTGTTATTTAGAAATAAATTATTATCTTTGTGTCAAAGAGTCCTGTACCGCAGGATTCTTTTTAATTTTTTATATTATGTCAAAAATTCACTATTTAACCTCAGAAGGTTTGGAAAAACTAAAAGCTGACCATCAGCATTTAGTTTCAGTTGAACGCCCTGCCATCTCAAAACAGATTGCGGAAGCAAGAGATAAGGGGGATTTGTCGGAAAATGCAGAATATGATGCGGCCAAAGAGGCGCAAGGTCTTCTGGAATTGAAGATATCAAAGCTAGAAGACATGATTGCAAACGCAAGAATTATCGACGAATCAAGAATCAATACAGAGCATATTCAAATTATGAATAAGGTTAAGTTGTTGAATTTAAACAACAACACTTCTGTAGAGTATACTCTGGTTGGTGAAACAGAGGCTAACCTAAGAGAGGGTAAGCTTGCAGCTGCAACTCCGATAGGAAAAGCATTAATTGGCAAAAAGAAGGGAGACGTCGTTGAAGTGATTGTCCCTTCTGGTAAGATCAGATTTGAAGTTCTAGAAATTTCTAAGTAGATCCGGATTATGGCATCAATTTTTACAAGAATCGTTAATGGAGAGATTCCTTGCTATAAAGTTGCTGAGGATGACAAATACTTCGCTTTCTTAGATATCAACCCAATGACAAAAGGTCATACGCTTGTGATACCAAAACGCGAAGAGGATTATATTTTCGATCTCCAAGCAGAAGAGCTATCAGGTCTCTCCTTGTTTGCACAAAAAATTGCTGTCGCAATTAAAGACGCCGTTCCTTGTACAAGGGTCGGCGTTGCCGTTTTAGGACTAGAGGTTCCTCATGCACATATACACTTAGTGCCAATCGTTACTGAGAAGGATATGAATTTCTCTAATCCAAAACTAAAACTCTCACCCGAAGAGATGATCTCAATTGCTGAGTCAATCGCATCAAAGATAAAATAGACAACAAATCAATCAGATCATTAAGAGTATAGACAAGATCTTAAACTGATATAAAAAGATATAAACCTAAAACTTAAAAAACTTACAAAGACCTATGAACAAGTTATTTACCTTGATTATTTCTGTACTGGTCCTAGCTTCTTGTAATCAGAACAAAGCAGTTATCGAAGCAAATATAGAGTGTGCTGCCGAGAAGGAGTTTGTAATTAAAAAACTAAATATTAACAAACAAGAGATTGTTGACACCATCAAGACAGATGCCTCTGGCTACTTCAAATTCAAAGCAGATGTTATCAAAGGAAATCCAGATTTCTTCTATATCTATAACGGAGACAAAAAATTGGCTTCTATTATACTTAATGGGGGAGAAAAGGTAAAACTAAAACTTGACACTTTAGGAAATAATCTCTCTGTTGAGGGATACGAAGAGGCAGTTAAATTAGCCGAATCTGAAAAAACTTTTACAAACGCAGTTAAAAAGTTTGACTCTTTAGCAGTTGTATTCACAAATGCTAAGGCATCTGGTGATACTGCAGCGGAGAGAGCAGCCAATTTAAAACTTGGTTCTCTATATGTGAAATACAAACAAGCAGCTATAAAATCTCTTTATCAAAATCCAAAATCGATTACAAACGTATATCTGCTATATCAAAAATTCCCTGGCGAACTTCCTGTCTTTGGAAGTAATATGGATGGACTTCTTTTCAAAAGAGTTTACGACTCATTAGCTGTTGTCTATCCTGAGTCAAAATATCTTCCAATGCTAAAGAAAGAGTCGGAAGATAGACAAAAGTACAACGATATGGCATTTAAGATGATGGGAGCTACTGAGACAAGTTTCCCTGACATTCAGCTACCAGATATCAATGGAAAATTTCGCTCTTTAACCGATCTTAAAGGAAAGGTAATTCTACTCTCATTCTGGACAGTTTCTGATGTTAAACAAAAGATGTACAATAAAGAGCTTGTAGATATCTATCAAAAGTATAACGCTAAAGGATTTGAAATTTATCAAGTAGCAGTTGATGAGGATAAGACTGAGTGGGGAAGAACAGTGTTGACGCAAAAGCTACCTTGGATCAGCCTATGCGATGGTCTAGGAGTTCAGTCACCAGCAGTTGTTACCTACAACATCACAAAAGTTCCAACTACTTTCTTGATAGACAAGAGTGGAAATATTGTAGCAAAAGACATTTTTGGATCAGCATTAGATTCAAAAGTAGCATCGATTCTTTAAAATAATTTAAAAAATAACAAAGGGGTTACAAATTTATTTTTTGTAGCCCCTTTATTTTATAGGATTTATTATAATTCTATATATTTCAATATTGTATTAGTTTAATATTCAGCGCTTTAATTATTCTCATTAGGCAATTCTGTGTTCTTCAAAACTATTAATGGTATTTTTTTCATAATTAAATCAATTGGTTATGAATTATTTATACTTGCTAAATAAAAATTAGTAAATTGTTAAAAATTTAATGTCTTTATTATGAAGTATTTGTACAAATTTATAACTCTTTTGTGCTTTATATCATCTACTTATTATTCACCAGCTTCCGCTCAAACCGGATTAGCATTAAAATATGTTCCCGACGCCCAGAAAGGTATTGCAACTGCATTAAGCAAATTAGGAAGTTGTTATGAGTATGGATATGGAGTCAATGTTGATTTAAATATTGCTTTAGAGTACTATAAAGAGGCTGCATTCAGGATGGACCCTTTTGCAATTTTTAGAATTGGATATTTTTACCAAAATGGACTTGGAGGTTTGTTAAAAGACAATCAGTGGGCTTTTAAATATTATTTTAGAGCATATCTATTAGGTTCTTGTGATGCAATGTATAGACTTGCCGCTTTTTATGAAAAGGGAGAGGTCTGTTCTAAAAATCTTGAACAAGCAGTAATGTTGTACTATTTAAGTGGCTCTTCAATGAAAGATGCAAAGAGATGTGAGAGTTTATTAAGTAAAGATAGTATCAATGAGCCAACAAAATATTCTGAAGCTTATCTAAAATACTCAAAAGATCCTTATAATAATTCTAAAGCAATGTATTTACTAAGCCAGGTTTATAAATATGGTGATTCTGTCTTTAAAAAAGATGAGAATTTATGGAAACTATGGTTAGAAAAATCAGCATGTAATGAATTTGCACCAGCAATGGCAGAATTGGGAGAACAATATATGAAAGAAGAGCGCTATAGTGATGCTGTTAAATGGCTTAATAAAGCTAGTGTTAATGGAGATCAGAAAAGTATGAGCAATTTAGCTTTTATTTACTCTTTGAAAATTCCTGGAATTTCTGCTACTGATGAATTAATTGTTGATTTATACATCACTGCTGGAGAGTTCAACACAATAAGGAAGCATTATAATAAATTGAGTAATGTTTCAGATAATCAATTTAAAGCAAGACAAATTGAAATGTATAAACTTTTAAATGGATTAGAAATAAAACAATCTCCAAATACAGCCACTCCGATAAATACATATAAAGAACCAGTTAACAATAATCCGAAGAGTTCAAAGATGGTTAACTGTACTCATTGTAATGGTAGCGGTAAAGTATGTGAAGTAAAAAGTGTTCCTACTTATGGAACACAAAGTAAAGTTAAGACTCGTTGCAAATACTGTTCTGAATTATTGGACCATGGTATTGTACATACTCAGAAACAGTGCCCTTACTGTCAAGGAAAAGGTTATAAAGTAATTTACTAAAAGAATTTCTTTTTACTAGTGCCTGCTACGAAGTCTTTGAGATAGAACGGCTCGAAGTAGGCAGTATCTACAAATTCACCTTTAAGATATTTCGCTAGCGCGGGGAGAATCATTCCCGACGCTAGTGCTTTTACAGGGGAGTAGTGCGCATTCGGATGTGTAATCACATCCTTAATTTTCATGGCACCTTCGCCAGCGAACAATACCGATCCCAAACTAAGTTCATTGGAAAAACTCTCGCTATCTACCACTTCTGCTGTTGTTTCAGAGATTGTCGATAGGTCGGAAGAGGCTCTAAAGCAATAGACCTCCATTCGACGAGCATCAATCATAGGAATAATTGTATGAGGAACAGCTAAAGCACATTCATTTGTTTTAGAGGCTAGTTGTGCAATCAAAAGAAGCGAACTGACCGCTATAAGTGGTTTGTTTGCACCATAGCAGAGCCCTTTTGCTGCAGAGACCCCAACCCTTAAACCTGTATAGGAGCCAGGTCCTTCACTCACAACAACGGCATCACAGTCATTGACTGTAGTGCCGTTGTTAATAAGGATATCTTGTATCATTTTACCGATTTTGGCAGCCTGGGCTCTTGGTTCCGAAGATACCAACTCATCAATGAGTCTATCTCCTTTGCTAATGGCCACAGAACATGTATCGGTACTTGTTTCAATAAGTAATAGTACTGGTTCTTTTGTCATCAAGAATTATGTTTATGGGCTATCTACTTCTCGCCCCCTTTTGTCTCTTTATCGTTTTTACCGTTCTTGCCATCTTTCTTCTCTTGTTCTACAAGAGTTTTGTCTTTAAGCGTTTTACTGATAGCACTGTATGGTCCTGTAATTACGATATCATTCTCTTTAAGTCCACTTAAAACCTCAATATAGTTCAAGTCTTGAATACCAGTTGTGATTCTTCTAACCTCAACCTTATTCTCTTTACCTAGAACAAATACCTGCTCAATAGCATCATTTCCAGTAAGAGTCATTTTAAGCGAATCGCTTAAAAGATCGGTACGAGTTGTGATTGCTTGAAGAGGAACAGCAAGTACACCAGCTCTTCTGTGTGTCTGAATAGAAACAGAGGCAGACCTACCTGGACGGAAAGGATTTGTTCCTAATTTGATAAGGTCACTATAAGATTCTGGAAGAACAAAAATCTTCACTTCGAAGTTTGTTACTTGATCTACAGCTGAGCTAAGATTTTTAGCAGAGTTAGCAATTTGAGTAACTAGACCCTTAAACTTTCTATTTGGATATGCATCAACTTCAATTGTAGCTGTGTCATTTTGTTTAATACGAATGATATCATTTTCATTCACATCAACAAGAACCTCCATCTCCTCGAAATTAGCAATGCGAAGCATTTCAGTACCTGCCATTTGGCTTGTACCTACAACACGTTCACCCTTCTCAACATTGAGTTTAGAAACAACGCCATCCATTGGAGCGTAGATAGTAGTTTTGTATAAGTTTTCCTGAGCCTCTTTCAATCCAGCAGATGCGCTCTTAACATTAAACTCTGCACCTTTCAGTTGCTCTTTGGCAACCTCATACTGTGACAGGAAGTTTTCGTAATCTGCTTCCGAAATAGCTTTTTGCTCATAAAGTAATTTATTTCTCTTGTATGCAAGCTCTATCTGATTTAGAGATGCCTTTTGCTGAGTATATTGAGCACGAGTTGCATTAAGCGAAGCCTCAGCTCTGTCGCGCATAGACAAATAAACATCTTGCTTAATCTTAATGATTAGCTGACCCTTTTTAACTCTGTCGCCCTCTTTCACATTAAGCTCTACAATCTCTCCCGAAACGTCGGGACTTATCTTAACCTCAACAACTGGCTTTATCTTGCCGTTTGCAGGAATAACTTCAACAATGTCTTTCTTTACAATTGTCTCTGTAGTTACGGTAGTCGCTTTTTTACCTTTGAGCGAGCTGACAACTATCAGAACGATAATTAACCCGATAATTATAAAAATTACCCATTTAAGTTTTTTATTGATACTCATTTTGCTTAGATTTTTCGTGAGAGTTGAATTTATAGTGAAATAGGTTTGCCTTTGTAGAAATCAAGAACCTTCAGCTGGAAGAGGAGCTGGTATTTTGACTGAAGAAGATCAGATTGAGCTTTGAATAGATTTGTTTTTGCTACAGTATAATCTGTTGCATTAGCAGCACCAACGTCAAATTTTTGTTGAACATATCTGAAAGACTCCTCCATAGCTTTTACATTTTCTGCAGATGCCTTCATCTGAGCATATTGCGAAGAGGCATCATTAACTACTTGCTGAATCTCTTTGTAAAGAGCTTGTTGAGTGTTTTTAAGATCAATTTCATATTTGATTATGTCAAGTTTTGCATTCTTTACACCAGTCTTGATTGAAAACGAAGTAAAGATTGGAACAGACAAACTGAACCCAATTGAAGGGTTACGGTTGTCCTTTAGTTGTTGGAAGAATGCGTCACTACGGCTGTCGCTGTAGTTTGTTCCATAACCAGCCGAGAAGGATAGAGTAGGAAGGTGCCTGCCTTGAGCGAGCTTCAGTTGTATTTTTGAACTCGTGTGCGAAAGTTCGGCGCTTTTAATCTGAGGTAGACCTAATGCGGCAGTATAGATGTTTTCAACAGACTCTCCCATAAACGACAAATTGTCGAGATTTACAGATGGAACTGCAATATCGAAATCGTTATCTCCAGGAAGATCTAAAAGCTGTTTTAGTGAGAGCAGGTTTGCTCTAAGTTGATTCTCCGCATTTACAACTTGTACTTTCTCTCTTGCAAGTTGAGCAGTAATCTCTAGGTATGGTCCATACGCTTGACTTCCAGCATCAACTAACTTTTTGCTTCTCTCTGCCTGTGCTTGAACAGACGACAGACTACTTTTAGCACTTGCGAGAATATCGCGAGACAATAAAACCTGTAAGAAAGATCTTGAAATCTCAAGTGAGATATCATTCTTCATTTTAATTGTATTTTGCATCGCAATCTCGTAGAAGACCTCTTTATTTTTAAGATCATTAACCTTCTTATTTCCCTCGAAAATATCAACAGATGCTCTTACCGACATACCAGAGCTTTGGCTAAGCTTGTTTTCTATAATTTCAAGTGTCTGCATATTAACAGAGCGACCCCAGTTCATATTATGACTTATCGAACCGCTAACAGTAGGAGCAAAGGCATACTTTGCCTGAACAACATTGTTCTTGCTCTGTTCAATGGCAAGTTCTTGCTGTTTTATCCTTAAATTGTTTTCCCACGCATATCTGATGCACTCTTCGAGAGTCCATCTCTTTTGTCCACTTAAAGTAAGTGGTAAAATAAGAAGCAGAAAAACAGGGAGTTTGTGTATTAATTTCATATAAATTAGTGTATATGTTCATCCATCTTTACAAAGTTATACAAAAAATGACACAACCTCCCAAATTCTACATGTTTATAAATGATTATTTATAAATGATCATCGTCTCTTTTTGCATATTATAGAGGTTATTGCTTAGGAACTTAAAGGCACGACAGATTTTTTTCAATCCATATCCCATTCCAAGTCCAACATAACCAGCAAGAGTTTTATCAAAATCCTCACCACCTCTCACTAAAACCATCTCCTGTTCCGACATTGCAGACAGAGAGACCAGAGCCGAATCATACGTTCTCATCTATGCAGCCTCCCATCCTTTTTTGAAACCATCTCTGAAACTAGGCCAATACTTCTCTGCCTTGTCGATGATGTCAATTACTCTTTCAACAAATTCCAGCGCTTTCTTCCAGTTAAAGCCGCCGGAGATCTTCATCTCCTCCTCACTGAGCGGAACTAATCCCGCCATTTTCAATTTGCTCTCTTCCATCTTGTTGAATTATTTAATTGTTTCTGCTGAATTGGCGTGCAGAATTACGCCACCGCCGTGCACTGCGGATTTTAGATATCTATGAACTTATTTCATCTCTCTAAGAACTAAGCGAATCTAAGTCTATTACGTTGTCTGCTATACTCTTGTGCGCAGGATTGTGGGTTATCAATACAATTGTCCTCCCCATCTCTTTTAGAGACTTTAACCTGCTAATAATAAGATCGGAACTCTCCTGGTCTATCGATGCCGTTGGCTCATCGAAAATCATAATTGAAGGATAGTGGTAGAGTAAACGGGCAATTGCAACTCTCTGCTGCTGACCCCTCGATAATGATTTTCCACTCTCACCCAGCAAGTCTAAATAGCCATTAGGGCGTCTATTATAGATCTCTCCTAAATTTAAAAAGTTAATAATCATCTCAATATCATCAATCTTGTCAACAAAATCCTTGTTTGTGATATTGTCAATTATTGATCCTGAGAACAGTGACGGCTCCTGTGTGACACACCCAATCTGAGTACGCCATTTGAAAAGATTCATGTTTTCTATATTTGTAAAGTCGATATTTATTGAGCCCTTCGTTGGTTTCAAATCTCTCATTAGCAAAGAGGCAATTGTACTTTTGCCTGAACCACTCTTACCCATGATAACCGTAATCTGATTTGCTTTGATCTTAAAGTTCAGATTCTTCAAAATTGTTGGGTGACCTGGATAGGAGAACTCAACATTTTCGAAAGAGAGATACATGAACTCTTCGAAATTTTTATCGATTCCAATCGTCACATCTTCGCTATCTAAATCGGTAATTTCAAATAGTCTGTCTGCCGAAATCAGACCCTCGCGAATCTCCTTTGCAGAGCCTGTTAGCGAGTTAAGAGGCGAGACAAAAAAGGATATCAGTGTCATGATTGCAATCATCTCTCCTTGAGTGATTTCGCCATTAATTACCATTAAAGCACCACCACACATTACAAGTAAAGTTAGAATACCTGTAACCATCTCCGACGATATCGCCGATATTGCTGAGATCAGCACACTCTTTCCCATCTTTTCATTGATTTTGCGAATGATCTTGGCAGACTCCATTATGAATGTAGATTGCTGACAATAATGCTTTATAACAGTCATGTTTTTTATGCCTTCGATGACATGACTCTCGAATTTTGCACCCTCTTCGGCCAACTGACGTAATGGTAGCTTGGAAACATTATCTGTAATCCAGTAAATCATCACAAACAGAGGTATAAAGAGACCTACAAGCAGTGCCGCACCAGGGCTTACAATGGCAACAGCAGCCATCGCTATCAGCAGTGATAAAAATGCAAGCAAGAGAGAGATTGTCAAGTCATTTAACATACTTCTTACTTTGATTGCATCGGATATTCTTGAACTGATCTCCCCACTTTTTCGGTTGAGATAAAAATTAGTTGGAAGGACAGTTAATTTGCTAATAAAGCTAATGATAAGGGTGCGATCCATTGAGATTGCGCTCACCAACGAGACATTTGTTCTAAGGTAGATCATTAATCAGTTGATAATTAGAATTAAGAACATAACCACGGCAATAATGCCTATCATCGTTTGATCGCGATTTGGGATTGCAGAGTCTATAAGAATCTTTACAAATAATGAGACTATTGCAGAGAGTCCAATATAGACTATTGAATAAAAAGCTGCAAGAGACAACTGACGTCTATGGCTCACCATTAGTTCGAGCAGATATTCAAATTTACTTCTGCCACTCTGCTGGGTATTGTAGTGTGATGATGGTTCCAGCACGACAACGCAACCTGACCATAAATCTGTGAGCTCCTTGATAGATAACTTTATAATTTCTCCAATTGCCGGATCCATTATTTTTGCACTACCACCATTCAATCCATATAATACCACATAATGAAGTCTCCCGTCTTCGAACTCCAGATGAAGAATACTAGGAGTTGGCAAATAGAAGAGACTCTCCTTTTCACCTCTCATCCCCGCAGCCTTAAACCCATATTTTGTAGCAGCGTCTATCAATCCCTTGATTGTAGTCCCGTGCGTGTCGGTATTACTATTAATACGGATCTCTGCAATTGATAGCTTACTTCCGTAATAAGCAGCGACGGAGGCTAAACATGCTGCACCGCAGTCGCTTCCGTCGTATTGCCCAATTTTAACTCCTCTTTTCATCACAAATCCCTCCCTGCAAAAAATACGTTGTTTAAAGAGAAAAGGGAGAAACCAAAACCTAACTCACAATCTTCTCCTCCTTTAAGATTATCCAACCACACAACCTCTCCCTTTTCCGAGAGCAAAACTATCGCAATAAATACCGATTGAGATGACAAAAAAACAAAACCTTCACAATTTGATAAAGAGTGAAGGTTTGCACGATTTTAAAATCAGAAAATATTTGATTCTTAAAAGATTCAGGAGAGTTTGAGATACGGGAAAACCTTTGGTGCAAGGGCTCGGAGAAGATTGTAGACCTCAGAGTCGGTAAACTTCTCTTTTGGGAACATGTGCCACATCCCATTCAAGGTGTCCACCAAAAAGATCAACATGCTAATGATAAATGCAGTTTTAATAATTGCGAAGATCACTCCCAACAGTTTATCGAGCCATCCAAGCATCGAAATCTTTACGATTCCCTCGGCAGCCCTTCCAATTAAAATCACAACGATCAAAACCGCAAGAAACGTAACAATAAACGCTATGATATTAACTACACTTTGATTCGCATCTATCCATGGTGCGATCTTAGTTGAGACATATCCAGAAAATTTGTAACTGCAATAAATACCGAGAATTAGCGCGGCAACGCCAGCCAATTGTCTAACGAATCCTTTCATGACACCAACGATAATCGCCGGTACAAAACACAAGAGCAAAATTATGTCAACTGGATTAAACTGCATCTGCTTATCAAATTTTTTCAAAAGTAGTGAATAATCGTATCTTTGCAAATTCAAAAAACAACACATATGAAATTTGCAGAATATAAAAGTCTGGATTTAGTAGAGGTAAATCGTTCCATATTAGATAAATGGAGAGCAGAGTCGTGCTTCGGTGAAACATTGAAACTTAGAGAGGGAGCACCAAGGTTTATTTTCTTCGAAGGACCTCCTTCGGCCAACGGAATGCCTGGTATTCACCACGTAATGGCCAGATCCATTAAAGACGTTTTCTGCAGATATAAGACTCAGAAAGGATTTCGCGTAGACAGAAAAGCTGGCTGGGACACACATGGTCTCCCTGTTGAGCTTGGCGTTGAGAAGATGTTGGGAATCACCAAAGAGGATATTGGAAAATCGATCACAGTTGAGGAGTACAACGCAGCCTGTCGTAAAGAGGTGATGAAGTATACAAAAGAGTGGGAGTCACTCACCGAACAGATTGGCTACTGGGTAGATATGAACGATCCATATATCACTTACGATAACAGATATATCGAGACCCTTTGGCACCTGTTGAAAGATATCTACAAAAAGGGTCTGCTCTACAAAGGATACTCTATCCAACCATTTTCGCCTGCTGCAGGAACTGGACTTAGCACACACGAGCTAAATCAACCTGGCTGCTACCGCGACGTAAAGGACACAACATGCGTAGCTCAATTTAAGGTAATCAAAGACGAAAAGTCTGCACAACTCTTCTCACAAGATCAAGAGCAGCTCTTCTTCTTGGCATGGACAACAACTCCATGGACTCTACCTTCGAACACTGCGCTTTGCGTTGGTCCAAACATTAAATATATCAAAGTAAAATCGTTCAATCCATATACACACGCCCCTGCAACCTATATTCTTGCAGAGGATTTGCTATCTGCACATTTCAATCCTAAAGCACAAGAGCTTAAATTAGAAGATTATAAGCCAGGTGATAAACTGATACCTTTCGAAGTATCGGAAGTGAAATATTCGGGTTCGGAACTTTGCGGAATCCGTTACGAGCAACTGATCCCATGGATTAAACCAGAGGAAAACACAATGTCGGTTATTTCTGGAGAGTTCGTTACAACTTCGGATGGTACTGGAATCGTGCACATTGCGCCAACTTTTGGTGCAGATGACGATAGAGTTGCCAAAGCAAACAAAATTGCTCCAATGTTGGTGCTAGATACTGATGGACAACAGCAACCGCTTGTAGACAGAACTGGTAAACTTTACAAGATCGAAGACCTTGATTCGGAGTTTGCAGCTACCAGAGTTAATGAGTCATACAAAGAGTTTGCAGGCAGATTCGTAAAGAATGCCTACGACTCCTCTATCACTGCAGAAGATGCTCCAACTCTCGATGTCGATATCTGTGTAATGCTCAAGCAGCAAGGACTTGCATACAAGATAGAGAAACATGTCCACTCATATCCTCACTGCTGGAGAACAGACAAACCTGTACTATACTATCCTTTGGATTCTTGGTTTATCAGAACAACAGCGGTTCAAGACAAGATGATTGAGTTGAATAAGACAATCAACTGGAAGCCAGAGGCTACAGGCTCAGGTCGTTTTGGAAAATGGCTAGAGAATCTGCAAGACTGGAACCTATCTCGCAGCCGCTATTGGGGAACACCACTTCCGGTGTGGAGAGCAGTAGAGGGCAACGAAGAGATCTGCATTGGATCTGCAGAGGAGCTCTACAACGAGTTGGAAAAATCGGTAGCTGCCGGCTTTATGCCAACCAATCCATTGAAAGAGAAAGGATATAATCCTCAAGATAAGAGTAAAGAGAACTACGAAAAGATAGATTTACACCGCCCGTATGTAGACAACTATATATTAGTCTCTCCATCGGGAAAACCAATGAAACGTGAGACAGATCTAATCGATGTTTGGTTCGATTCGGGAGCGATGCCATTTGCCCAAGAGGGATTAGGAAAGGTAAACGACCAAGCATTTGGCCAGACCGCAGACTTTATTGCTGAGGGAGTAGACCAGACGCGCGGATGGTTCTTCACTTTGCACGCAATCTCAACAATGGTAAACGGCAGAGTAGCATTCAAAAATGTCCTCTCAAACGGATTAGTCCTCGACAAAGACGGCAACAAGATGAGTAAACGTCTCGGAAACGCAGTCGATCCATTCGTTACACTAAACGAATATGGCGCCGACCCACTCCGCTGGTACATGCTCACCAATGCACAACCTTGGGATAACCTCAAATTCGATATCAACGGAGTTGACGAAGTACGCAGAAAATTCTTCGGCACACTCTACAACACATACTCATTCTTCGCCCTCTACGCAAACGTAGATAGCTTCGAAGGAGCACAGCCACAAGTCGCAATCGAAAAGAGACCAGAGATCGACCGTTGGATCATCTCACTTCTCAACACACTTATAAAAGATGTAAATGAGGCTTACGAAAACTACGATGTAACCTCTGCTGGACGTATGATTCAGGACTTTGTAGGCGATAACCTAAGTAACTGGTACGTTCGCCTGAACCGCAAAAGATTCTGGGGAGGAGAGATGAATGATGACAAGTTGTCTGCTTACCAAACACTCTACACTTGTCTCGAAACCATTGCCATTTTGGCAGCACCAATCGCCCCATTCTTCACCGAGAGACTCTTCTGCGACCTCAACAACGTCACTAAACGCTTTACCGATAAGTCTGTCCACCACGTGATGATGCCTCAGTACGACGAAACACTTATCGATAAGTCACTTGAGGAGAGGATGGAACTTGCACAAAGAGCCTCATCGATGATCCTTGCGCTTCGCAGAAAGGTGAATATCAAAGTACGTCAGCCACTTGCAAAGATTATGATCCCTGTACTGGATCCAAAGATCAAAGAGCAGATAGAGCTAGTACGCAACCTGATACTCAACGAAGTAAACGTGAAAGAGATTGAGTACATTCTCGACACATTAGGTCTGATTACTAAGAAGATCAAACCAAACTTCAAGACTTTAGGTAAGAAGTATGGAAAACAGATGAAAGAGATCTCAGCTGCATTTGCCGAATTTACCCAGCAACAAATTCTCGATATTGAGAGCTCTGCCGAGTACAAATTAGCATTAGCAGGAGGCGAAGTGATCTTAGCTCCCGAAGATTACGAAATCAATTCGGAAGACATGCCAGGATGGTTGGTGGCAGTAGATGGAAAACTCACTATTGCCCTGGATATTACAGTTAGCGACGACCTACGCAGAGAGGGAGTTGCAAGAGAGCTAGTAAACAGAATACAAAATCTCAGAAAAGATTGTAAATTTGAAGTTACCGACAAAATAACAATTGAGGTACAAAGCACACCAGAGATCGAAGATGCACTAGGAATGTTTGCAGACTATATCTGCAACCAAACCCTTGGCGTTAAGATTACTACATCAGCCAATATCCAAAACCCGATGACAATCGAGTGGGAGGAGGGCGAATTAAATATACGAATCGAAAGAATCTAAAGAACCAAAAAAGTTAGATGATGGAAAAAGAGTACACATTCATGAGAGAGGCAGTGGCGCTGGCTGCAAAAAACGCTAACGGAAACGGAGGCGGGCCATTCGGTGCAGTTATCGTTAAAGATGGGAAGATTATCAGTGCAGCATCGAATAGTGTTACCCCCGACAAAGACCCTACCGCACACGCAGAGGTGAATGCGATCCGACAAGCCTGCAAGCAACTCGGAACACACGACCTCACAGGGTGCGTGCTATATACCAGCTGCGAACCATGCCCCATGTGCCTTTCAGCCGCCTACTGGGCACATGTAGACAAGATCTACTTTGCTGCCGACCGAAACGACGCGGAGAAGGCAGGTTTCAGTGATGCCTTTATTTACAATCAGTTTGGAATACCAATGAGCGAAAGATCGATCCCAATTGAACAAATCCTCCCGCAAGAGGGTTTTAAGCCGTTCGAGGAATGGATCAACAACGACAAAAAAGTGCCGTACTGATTTTATGATTTCCTTTAAATTATTAACTTTACAAAAATAACACACCTTAAATATGACAAAGAAAGGGAAACAAGTAGAGGATACTAAGGAAAAAGTACGCTATAGTGACGAAGAACTACAAATGTTCAAGGAACTTATTCTTTCTAAGCTAGAAGCAGCAAAGATAGAGTATCAGCAACTGAAGTCCGCAGTGACACACAGTTCGAGTAACGATACCGAAGACACATCACCAACATTCAAAGTGCTGGAAGAGGGAGCTTCTGCCCTTTCTAAAGAAGAGGCTGGACAATTGGCACAAAGACAATTCAAGTTTATCCAGTCACTCGAAGCTGCACTAATCCGTATCGAGAACAAAAGCTACGGAATCTGCCGCGAAACAGGAAAGCTGATTCAGAAAGAGAGACTACTTTTGGTACCACACGCCACACTGTCGGTGGAGGCAAAAAACAAAAGAGACTAATAAAACAAAGCCCGACAATTGAAAGATTATCGGGCTTTTTACAGTTATAGACAATACAAAAGAAATTCAATATGCGATTGACAAAAGGGCAGCTTGTATGCGTGATCATCTT
>JASDTB010000038.1:7843-16623 GCA_041441455.1 Bacteroidales bacterium | reverse complement strand
ATCATCTTCTCGCTGCTTTTGATAGACCAGATCGTTAAAATCTGGATAAAAACACACATGGTACTAGGCGAAAGCATCCCCGTTTTCGGAAACTGGTTCCAAATCTACTTTATCGAAAATAACGGCATGGCATTCGGCATGCAATTAGGCGGAGCATTTGGCAAATTCCTTCTAAGCACACTAAGAATCGTCTTAGTAGGATTCATTATCTATTACCTCGTAAAACTGGTAAAAAAACAAGCACCCACCGGCGTACTTGTAGGAATCTCCCTAGTACTGGTAGGTGCTGTAGGTAATATTGTCGACAGTCTTTTCTACGGCATGCTCTTTAGCGAATCAACATTTACCGAAACAGCCAAATTTTTGCCCGAAGGAGGCGGTTACGCCCATTTCCTGTTTGGGAAGGTGGTAGACATGCTCTATTTTCCTATTATCGATACAATGATGCCCGATTGGGTTCCATTCATAGGCGGCGAACGCTTTATCTTTTTCCGCCCAATCTTCAACATTGCCGACTCTTGCATAACTGTCGGTGTTATCTATCTTATTCTCTTCAAGAGAAAATACTTTAACGTATCCGATCCATCAACTTCTGCCTAGAGAAGTGAATTCTACTCTTTACAGTACCGAGATGCAGGCCAAGTTCGTCTGCAATCTCTTGGTATTTGTAACCATTGTCGTGCATTTGGAAAGGCACGCGGAATTCAGGTTCCAGACTATTTACAATCTCATTTAGCTCCTTATAACCAAGATCCGACTCTGGGTTATGATCGGCAGGACGGTTGTTTAGGATGAAATCATGCACCTCTTCGTTGAACAAAGTACGTCTCTTAGACCTTCTTCTATAATCATTGATGAAGGTGTTCTTCATGATTGTGTAGATCCAAGCCTTAATGTTGGTGTCCTCGTTAAATTTCTCCTGGTTGTTCAATGCCTTGTAGAAAGTCTCTTGCACCAGATCTTTAGCATCATCTGAGTTAGAAGTGAGACTATAAGCATATCTTGACAAATTCGATTCGAGCTCTAATATTTCTGTTTCAAAAGTTTTAGTTTTCATGACTTTGTAGGTGTTAGTTGAAACAATGAGCCTCAAAATATATACCAAAAACCCCTGTCTATTAGGCCATAGACGGCCTCTATTGGGGCTGGCTGCGGGGATAACGCAAAACGCGCAGATGAACCACTTTAGTTTGTCTGCTATAAATATACGAAAATATTTCTTCATAAACAACCAAACATTTTTTTGGTTCATTACATTTTTTGCATATCTTTGCATCCCCAAACGAAAGGAGAGGTGGCAGAGTGGTCGATTGCGGCGGTCTTGAAAACCGTTGAACTGCGAGGTTCCGGGGGTTCGAATCCCTCCCTCTCCGCAAAGCGAATGTGAAAGCATTCGCTTTTTTTTGTTTTGCTGTAAGCAAAACTGAGGCGAGTTCGGAATTGACAACAGAAGTTTACTTCTGTAAGGAAATCACGAAATCGACGCTATCTGCGCACCGCGCCATAAAAAAGCGTAATGCTTTCATCTCCCAGCTTTGCATACCCCCGCGTCAGCGCAGAGGGATCACCGACCAGAGGGAGGTATTTAAAGACCTCGATTGTTTTTACTCATAATGTGATCTACATCTATAAATTACTCCTTTCCCTTTATTTAGAGAATAAGTGACCCGATCAACATAATTAATTCTTTTAGACGCAACTCCATTTTGATATCTAAGCACCTCTGTTTGCCCAAGTCCTCCTGTAAACGGGTTTGCCTTAATGTCATCTATTAATTCAATTACCCTGCTAAGCGTTGTTTTATCTGAATTCTGCCAATATTCTATATCATCCAAAGCACTAGCTTCGAAAGTATATTCAGTATATAAATTTCTTACACACATCTCAATATGCTGCCTATCTCCGTTAATGAGAGTTTTTTTATAAAATAAATTCTTGGCTCTTGTGCATAATTCACAATTTGTTATTTGTCTTAGTGGATCAATGTCACTTGAAGATGAAAAATCAACACCCATAAATCCAACATTTTCCAATGGATAATACTTTTCAAACTCAGTGTCGTTTACTATGTCAATTTCGTTAGAAGAGCATTGTTCAATATATTTCAATACGCTGCTCACCTCCGAAAATTCAGAACTTATAAGTTCAAGATATAACGGATTTTGGTATATCGAAACGTGTTTTAAGACAGTATCATATTTGTCATTTTTTGATGATGCGTAATTCAATTTTTCCAGTCCATTTTTATATATTGCAATATCGTCAACTAATAAAGATGTTGTATGTAAAAAAAATTTTTTATTCATTGTGTCTTAATCTAAATAGTTCGGCAAAGTCCATTTGTGTTTGGTCAAAGAAACCTTTAGGCCAGTTCGTAAGCTCTCCTTTCTTGTTGACTGATATTTCTTCAATATTTGGTTGAGGAAATTCTGAATCCGCATCCCGTTCGCTGAAGTAGTTTACGGAAATAAGTTCATTATTTATCTTGGCTTGTGCAGCAGCGATTTGCACACCGTTAATTACGTGATCACTATGTGTCTCCACAATTACTTTAACCCCTGATTGTGCAATTCTCGCTAAAAATTGCCCGATTCTTGATTGAGCTGAAGGATGTAGATGTGCTTCGGGATTTTCAACAACCATAATAGCACCTTTCTTTGCAATTAACCCAGTAATTATTATCGGAAGCACATAACTAATACCAAAACCTATGTTTGTTGCAATTACAGGCTCTCCTTTTGTATAAGAATTTTCAACTAAAATTTGAGCTGATAGCATGTTGTCATCTTTTCTGCTATCCACAACTACTCTAGGCATTAAATACCCCATCCATTCTTGCGTTTGCCGCAGGAGACCTTTGTTTAGATTTTTATCTTCAGGATTGAATAAACGATCCTTTTCAACCTTGAAATTCTTTACAGACCCATAGTCGGATAGTATTTGAGCACAGTATTCTCCTTGCCAGCCAACATTGAAATAATCATGAAATTTAATTGGTTGTGTCACCCTTGGTCCTAATCTCTCTGCATTCAAGTAATAGAATTCTTTTAGAAAAATAGGCAGATTGGAGTATTGGCCTGAAAAAGAAGTATTATCCTTAATAGGCGTCAGCCATAACTCCGCAAAGTCATCATTCAATTTATAAGAAATACGGCATTTATTGTCATTTTCTCTAAGTTCTAAACTCAACAGACTATTTTGTGGAGCTTCTACGGGAATAATGTTTTTTGAATTACCTAAGGCTAGACAATACGCCCCATTTAATTCTACATTTAATCCAAAATCTAAATCATCAGTATAGCATGTGTTATTCCATTTTGCACAATGCTCTATTGTTCTTCGCATAAATAATAAAGCTTGGACAACCGAACTTTTACCAAAACCATTAGAGCCAGCAAGAACCGTTAATCCGTTTAGCTTTACTGAAGTGTCATAAAAGCATTTAAAATTGCATATATTGAAATTAATCATAATATTAAGTATTTATTTTTAAGTGAATTTATCGATTGGAAAACATACTCTAAATTAGCCTTTCCATTGGTTCCATATGACAGAAAATACATAAGTTTTGAATCGCTCTCCAATTCATTAGCAAAATGCTTAAGCATACCTTGTCGTTCACACTTTTTTTCAACCAATTTAAATGGGATGTCAGCCAAAAGTACAGACCATCCTATAAATAAAGCTTTGTTAAATAACTGTTTACGATGATTACTGTTAATATGCTCTTTTTGAACTTTCCTAAAGGCATATTTAGCTCCAAACAGATATTCTGCATTTTTCATTGCATTAGAAAAGAGAGACAAGAACTTATTATGCTCATATTCAGATAGTTTTGCAAGTCTTTCGGTCGAATCATCTAATAAAGTTTCCATATATCCATCATATGAAGAGACTAGTGTATTGTCACTTTTATACGCTTCATAAAATGCAATGAAACGTATCGCAATTTCCATGTCTGCCATCCTTGTTGAAGGAAGACTACCGTCTGTTGCAGTTATGAATTCAGGCAGATTCACCATTGCCTTTAATAGATTACGAAGATTTTTTGTAGCTAAACAATTTCTTATTTCCTGATTATTCAATGGTCTACCACCTGTATTTATTCGTCTAAAAATATCATACTTCGCTTTGTGTGGAGAGGCAGGATCTATAACGTTTACAGAGAATTGAGTCATATTAAACCATCTGTAATACTTAGCATCGATACCTTTCTTTCCATTTTCTGGATCTGATTTATAATATCTTCCCTTTACCCCTTCGCTTAAATATTCCAAGTTCCTCAATTGAAATTCATTGTTCATGAACTCTTTTATTGTTGTAAGTCTTTGTAGCCCATCAACAATAGTTAATCGCCCGTCATAATCTTCTGCAAAATAAAAAATAGGAAGGGGAATTCTTAGTAACAAGGATTCTATTAACAATGATTTTTGGACAGAATTCCAAACGAAGTTTCTTTGAAAATCTGGAGTAAAATCAATATCTTGATTGTCAATCATTTCTTCGATAAACTTAATGCTAAATTGCTTTTGGTGTACCTTTATGTCGTCAGGATTATATGGAGCTATTTCAGATTGGTTAAATTCGTTATCTTCAACTTCACTCTGACTATTCTCAATTACTCTTATTGCAAGTGAACTAAGTTTCTCTCTTAGGCTGTCAGCATCTTCAATAACATCTACATTGTTCGTAATATTAAATATATAACCACTGAGACATATTGTCATATGAATAATGTTGTCAATATCAACTAATTCATATACTCCTTCTTCTTTAAGAATAGGAGTAAGAAGAACGTCTTCTCCTGTATTTAATTTTAATTCTATCATATTTTTCGAGTATTTAATTATTTTTACTCCATTGGTTTAATCATTGATTCGATGAAGGCGATTTCGTCTTCGGTTAAGTCATATTTTGCGTAGAGTTCAGCATCTGTCCAGGGCTTACTAAAGTCTTGAATAGGAACAAGAGCATAATTTCCTTTTGTAATATGTTGTGTAGATGTTAGTTGAGATATTAGAAACCTAACAAATCTTGTTTTTATGTATTTATATAAATTGTATGCTTCTTCTTCGGTAGAGAAAGCATCAATAACAATATATGTTTCAGTACAGATTTCATTAGGAGCCAATACTTCCAGAGTAGAAATGATTCTTTTTCGCCCATCTTTATCAGCACGTCCTGCGTGATCATATGTCAAGTATGATGTAATAACTTTCCATTTGCCAATCCAATCTCGTCCTGTTGTAATATCAATACTATTGTAGAGTCCTCGACCGCCGCTATATCGCAAAGTAATATCACCTGCATCTTTGGGCTTAATGTTTGTTGCTAACCCAAAAGGCTTTCTCGAACTAACTCTTGAACTGTAAAATTCATTATCTAAAGCATTGATTTTTTCAATTATAGGGAGAGCCTTTGAATCGCGAATGAAGGTCTTATGCTCTGATAAATCTCTCTCTTGCTTAATTTCCGAGCCGCTGTGAACATTAACTACATAACAGAGTCCATCATGTATATCATCCCAAAGAAAATAGCATATACCTCCGGCAATATCAACGCCATAAAAACAGTCATTAGAATCTGCATAATCGACCAGTTTCTTCATCTTGGTATCGTTGAGCATTGTCGTCCTAAATTCATCGAGTCCCTTACCGCCGTTATACCATTTGGCAGGAATAATCATCGATACATATTCAGGTTTAACCCTCTTTGCTATTTCTACAAATTTATCGTAAACAGGGGTCGCACTTGCTTTACTACCACCATCCATAACCTGATATGGTGGATTACCGACTACTGCATTAAACTTCATATCTTTTTCTGTGTTATTTCCTCTGAACGTACTTCCTTTTTTAATCTTATCAATAAAACTATCTGCCTTTCCGCCTGATATTTGATTGAGTAAATCATCAAATGCGTGGGCATTGATAGGATGATTACTGTAACCTACTAATGTGCGTTTGGTAATGCTACGTGCCATTTTTGTCTTGCACACCACATACACATTCTCGGCAACAGTCTTATTCCAAAGTTCTGTCTCAACCTCTGGTGTCAGCTCCTCCGGCTTGTACGCTTCGCACTTCTTGCGAAAAATGCTATATGTTATATATAGCGGATAGAGTCCTGTTTTTGAGTTTATTTCTAAGATTCGAGCATCGGTATTAGCTACTGTCTTGGCGGTTACCTCTCCGTGATCCACAAAGCGTGGCTCTTCTATCATCTCTTTATGTTCTATATCGAAGAAATCATACCCCCCCAAGCAATCACCCAAGTGCATATTGACAACTCGCCAAGGGGTTAGGACGGTTTCCTTGTCAGGATTCTTAAACGTTGAGAAGAGAGCTGAAATCTTTTGCACTCTCTCGGTTGGAGAGAGATGGTCGGCACTTTTTGCAAGGTTTCTTATCTGGCGTGCTGCTGCTACAAAAACATCAGGATCATAGTAGCGAGTAAACTTTTTGAACAGATCCTTTGTGACTCCTTTCGGCATAAATTCTTCCCAAGACAATGGGTCTACCAACTTTGTGAAATTCTCTGCGGTTATCTCCTCTTCATAGGGGATGTCAGCACCATAAACCATTAATGGAATACGAATAGATATACCACGTAGGATGGATATTGCTGCATCTCTGTTCTTGCGTTTCTCTTTTGACTCCTCTATGAGTTTTTTATCTGCGTCAGTGAGTTCTCGTTTCGGTTTCTTTAGGGCTTTTTCTAAATCCTCATACTTCTCATCTGTTAGCCCTTGATTGTTTATATCAATATCGCCAGACTGCTTTGTCTGCTTGCTTGCACCGACAATCTCTTTCAGTTGTTTAAACTCCTCCAGGGCCAACCCGTCGAGTTTTAATAGCTCATCATTGTAGATGTGCTTATCATCAAAGCCATTGCGTACCACCTTGTCGGTGTAGGCTCTCTTTAGTTGCTGAAGCATCTGATTCTCATCATATTTCTGCATCTTTGTTCCGTCGATGGAGATAACAGGGCAGAAGTTAAGAAACTCACCTACCGCTTGATGGTCGTTTTGCGAGGTCTTACCTGCTTTTGATGAGATTTTACTTGCCTCTGCTACCATCTTCAATGTTCTGTCTGGAGCAAAGTCAAATACATAGCACTTCTCTTTTATCCTACCGCCTATATTTGCAGGAGTCTGAACACGGAAAATGGTTTGTAGGTAGTTAGCTGCCGAAGTAGAGTAACTCCCTGCCAACATAAACACGGCTGTCCATTCGGGAACAGATACGCCTGTGGTCAATCTTCCGCAAGAGAGCGTGATTGTATAGTTTGTTTCGGGATTTTTGCCTATTGCATTGCGAACCAACTCCAAAGCATCTTTTGAGTATTGCTCTTCGTCGCCCTCTCCGGCTACGTTGACTATCTCAAATAATCCCGAACCAAAGACAGGGTGTTGCTTCATCATCGCACTCAATGCCTTTGCCTCTTTGACTCCCGGAACCATCCATAGCGAATGGCGGAAATAATCGCTATATTCTTCGGTTGAAAATGGGTAGTTACTATCTTTATCGCTCTTTGATATGAGATTCAAAAAGCTTGATATATCATCTTTATGTACAAAATCGCCAACCATAGCTCCGTTAGGAAGAGGTTTGCGGTCGTTGCGAATATCACCAGTCCAAGTACGGAAAAACTCCTTGAAGTTAAATGCTTTGTCTTCTAAATCAACATAATCAGCATTAGCAAAGAGTTTGCCGAGTGAATAGGTGAATATATTTAGCTCCGGTAACTCTTCGTATGGATTAGGGTCTCCAAAGTGGGTTTCGTCCCACTCTCTCTTTGACCGTTGCTCCATCACGTAGTCCCACGTATAAATCTCTTTCTCCTCATAATCCTCCATCAGGTTAAATGGAGTTCCCGACAGTTCAAGCACTTTGGGATTATTTAGTGTTAACCACTCTTTGATATTATCGCCAAGTTCGGTTTTTGTCCCCTCGTGTGCCTCGTCAATAATTACATAATTCCAGGCTGTTTCAAATACCTTGTCATTCTTTTCAAATTTACCTCCAACCACTTCAGAGCCTCTCAAGTCTTGAATAGAAGCGAAATAGATATAACTTTTGCCTGACTTTTCCAGTTCATTCAAAGAATATCCCTTACCACTCTTTGAGCCAAACAGATAGTTATCCGTATCGTAAAAGATTTTATCAAAATCATCAAACCACCCATTGCTCACAACAGGGCGGTGGGTAATGATAATCGTCTTCTTAAATTCGCTTCGCTTAGCAACTTCTAAAGCAGATAGGGTTTTACCAAAACGCATTTTAGCATTCCACAACATTCGATTGCCCTTCTTGAATTGAGCAATAGTCTTGACAATAGCTTCTTTCTGTTCTGGACGAAACGCAATAGGGCTTTTATCTTTACTAATTTCGGATTGCCCCAAATATCCACGCCCATCTTTAACTGCTTTGATTGCATTTTTAGCAGTTTCCAAATCGGTGTCAAACCACTCGTTTTGTTTTCTGTCTGTATCGAAGAGTTGTTTCCTGATTCCTGATTTTACCAGTACATTATGTACCTTTTTGTCTAAGAATGCTTTTGTTTTGCCATCTTCGATAACAACAGCCAATTCGGTATGTAAAAGATCGTATGCTATCCCTGCTGTACTTGTGTAATCATTAATCCTTTTCTTTGCAGCCTGATTCAACTCTCGGCAATTAGCAGAAAGGTCATTGTAAGGCAAATCGGTATGCACGGTTGCACTACCAATTTTTAGTAGTCCATCGTGTGCTTTGTCGTTGATTCTGAAAATGTAAATC
>JASDTB010000038.1:0-7833 GCA_041441455.1 Bacteroidales bacterium | reverse complement strand
GTATGCAAAAGTACATGTAAATCTATTACTCATAATTCAGTTATTTCAATAGCGACACAAACTTTAATGTGCCACCGGTTTGCCAATCTTTAATTTTACAATATATGCCGTTGTGCTGGTGAATATTGTTTTTTGAACAACCATCGCATAGTTGTACCGACACTTCGACCTCCCCAAATAGATTATAGGTGGTTATCTTATGACTACCGCAACTATTCGGAATAACTCCTTTCAATCCATCCATCTGCCATAAGTTCCACGATATAATCCGAGCAATTTCTCTCAATGATTCTATTGAAGGAGTGTTGCTGAACTTGCATTTGTAGTAGTCGATGAATGTAAACAGAAGGTTTTCCCGCGCTAATAGTAAATTATCTCCTTGCCACTCAAACCCATAAGTACTTTTAAATGCTATTGTAGCCCATTCGCTCCAGTCTTCAATAGTAGTTGTATTTTCTGAAACCACACGGAGTTTTCTGTCAAGTAGTCCTATTCTTTGAGCAACTTCGATAGGCTCGCCTGTTATAGTGTCATATCTGCTCACTAAGTACGGTGCTTCTCCGCATGAAACCTCCAAACGCACATCTTTCACATAATCCTGCCAACCCTTACCTTCTCTTGTTGGAAAAGGGACTGGGCGTAATAATGCCTCCCACCCATTGTGAGATTCTGTGTTAAAAACCTCTTCTGCTCCAAACCAAGCGTTATCTACAAGGTTATTTTGCTTGTTACATATCCACGAAGGGGTAAATACCTCTGCTCTATCTCTTACTCTGGATAGTTGTTCGGTCTTTTTTTTGTTTACTCTTGGCTTGATTATATTACCCTTCTTTCCTGTAATCGACGAAGTAGTTATTGAATCACTTCCATTATATCCATCACCATAAGACACATAATTATCCGTAGCCCAAATTATATTTTGCTTTGAGCTATTATCCTTTAGCAAGATAGGCAAAAGTTGACTATCGTACTTAATAATATCATTTTCCTTAATATCAACCAAGTTTTTATTGGGCATATTTACTGTCTATTTCGTCTCTTTACTATCAATTAATTCTTTGGGGTCAATCTGAAGAATCTTTGCGATCTCAAATAACACCTCAAGGCTCGGTTGTTTCCGATTGCACGCATAAGCATTTACAATGCAGAAACTCTTGCCAAGCTGCTTAGCCAACCACGTCTGTGATATACCTTTATCCTCTAATACTTCTTTTATTCTATTCATTACTAATACCAGTTCGTTATCAACTAACTCATTGCAAAAATATAAAATAAAACAATATAATCAGTACTAAAACAAACTTAATTAACTTTGTTATGTATTATGAGTTAAATACATAAAAGAAACTATCCGAAAACCACTACTATATGATTGTCGAAATCCCTATTTTGTCGGACCCCCTAAATGGAGTACATTGTCTCTTTAGACACATTTAATAAATTTGTAAAGAGGAAAAACATTATGAAAAAGACAAAATATTTACTTGCTAAACGGATAATGTCTGCATTAGCAGGGTTATAAAAATATTCAGATATGATATTATTCCATTCTATATCGTTCATATACAGTTTGTCTAAAAAACTATTGAAACAGAACTTGCTCAATAATCTCCATTTGTTCTTTATGCTTTTGGGGATTACTTCCTTTTAATTTATTAATATTTAATAGTTTCCACTTAATTGCCGGAAACTTACTGTAATCCACTCTTGTCCAATCCGGTTCACCTTTCGAGAAAGCCAATAAGAACTTCTTATCTTCAGTTGTTAATGATTCATTTATCATTTTTATTAGCTGTTCTCTTGTCTGCTGATATTCGTTATCTCCGAAAGCATTATCTGTCATTCCTCCCCACTGTTGCTTTCGGGAAACCATTCTGACTTCACAGAATTTATCAAAGGTCTCCTGTGCTTTGTCACATAACACCACCAGTTCAGTGTCTGTAATTATCCCACGATTGATCTGGTTCACTTCTATTTTGACCATTGCGTCCGGCGTAGTGCATATAACTTCAATTCTTCTTTGGCTATCTCCGGTAATATCTCCAACAGAAGCGAAACTTGTTTCTTATATGTATCTTTTATCATGACAGCTCTTCAGGTAATACTAATTTATATTCCGATACTAATATGCCATGGCTGGAAAGACTACGATTACCTGAACCGAGATCTATTTTCGTTTTATCTATATATTTAAACCAAGAATGCCCTGCCCGCTCAGCAAAATAGAGAAATAGACGCTTGGTTTTTATTGACTTACATTCTTCCAGTAGTTCCTGTATTTGTTTGGGACGTAATGTTGACAACCCTTCCATTAACTCATACGCTTCAGTCAAAGAGAACTCATTGGGGCATAACGATAAACATTCCATCATTGCCCGTCCCGAACTTGATATCTTTATAGCCATTTCTGTCTCCTGATAATCTATCAAGCCGATAGTATCGGATTCAAATAAAGTTGTCCGGAACAGTTTATAATTGGTATCCCATTTATTATTGATAAACCATGTTGGCAATTTAGTCTTCCCGACAGCGAATAATGTCACTTCGGGAGAGCCCATTTGTAAGTTGTGAGCAGCACCATTGATTTCCAATGCAGAACGACCTCCTATATGAATATTGATATTTGACTGAGATTGCAAAGCCGCAAGAGCACCGGACAGCAAATATGGGTCGTTCGATTTTAGCATTGCTCCGTTTCCTATGGATTTTAGCCAACTGCTCTTCCTGTATTGTTGTTGAAGTTCATAGGGGTATCCTTTCGATACAAGCCATGAGGAAAGCAACACAAGCCCTTTTGGGTACTCCTGCATTAACCGGTTTATCTTCGATTGATTTATATTAGCGCCTTCATTCATATTCAGACTATCGTAATTAGAGCAAGGATAAATAACATAATTCACATAGTCAAACTTTGTAGTTTATAAATTGTCTCAAAACTATATTTAATATATGAATATGGGATTAAATATAAATTCAATCTCTGTTAGTATTTGCATATATAACATAAACAACGCAAATTGACACAACAATAATCAAAATCGCACAAATTTTACCCAACATTATACAAAGTGGCCCAGTGTGGTTCCAGAATAGTCAATTTGGATGCGATTTATCGGATAATTAACTTGGAAGTGTTGCTCTGCGTAAATCAATCTGGTTGGCGTAGCAGGAGATTGAAATGAAATGGACTATGCCGATACGAAGCTGGTGGATGGTGATGAATCAATTTTTGGCTATATTTGAAAACAGAATCGGGATTTAGCTCACGACTAAACCCCGAACCAGAAATATCGTTTACACAAAATATTGGACACTGCCAGCTCAAAGCATTATAGCAAAGACAAAAGCTGCATAATTGCTACTATGCCTTTTACTTTTGATTCTTTGGTGATGACACCTTGTACATCTACAATGTGGCAGATTTAGTCCAGCATAGTTAGTTCTAAGCTGGGGATATGTGTTTACTGCAATCTTGACACTTTATGGAAAGATTGTCCTTGTATCATTTCGCCAGTTTGAGTACTACAAATCATCACAGTAAAATTGTCAGGAATAAACTTTGATTTAGACAAATTATATTCCTCAAATATCTGTAGTGGAACTTTATAACCATTAAACTTTTGGGTTACTAGATACACTACAAGTTTTGTATTAGAGTCTACATTCTCCTCTTTCTTGGTTGTTATTTGCCCTGTATAAATTTCTTCATCTCCAATGGTTATGGATATAAACTCTTGATTTCCAAACTTCGCGAATAAGATAATGCCTTGTACCTCCATAGTCTCTTTAGCAACTCCATTACCATCTAGGTTGACAATGAAATCGTACTTATAAACAGCCTGTTTATCAATGCTTTGTGCGTTGGGAATATTGTAGGCTAATACAAGAATTAGCAATGTAAGTGCTCTTTTCATAATTATAATTGTTTTGATTTTTTTTCTACATTATCAAACTCATTGTATGTCAATCCATCCTGTGACAAGATAGCAAATAGCTCATTAGCTAGAGCCACCTTTTCAGCATCGTAAGGATTAAGATAGTTTTTGGGATTAACCTTTTCTTTGAGATCTGCTAGCTTTTCAGAGTCAATCAAGCCAATACCCAAGTCAGCTACAGCTTGTTGTTGTATCTCGTCTAATGCTTCTTTGTCCTCAGCTGTTATCTCCATAAGTCTTTTGTAGATAGCATTAGCCTTATCTACTTTAGCCTTATCATAATTGTCACCCTTGATAAAGTTGGCAGGATTGCACAAACGCTTTAGCTTGTCATATAAAGGCTCATCCTTTACCTTTTGATGCTTAGCCTCAATAACCCACAAAGGAATTACAACCAGCAACATGAGTACAGTAAGACCAATAGCCCAATTTTTCCATAAGTCTTTTTTATCCTGCTCATCAGCCGATTCCCATTTCATTATTGTATAGGTTTGAGGCTGGGTAGCTGCTATAAATACTTTGTAAAAGCCATTGTACATAAACCCATTTTGATAATAGTAATATGTGCCATCTGTTGGATATTTTTCAAATAGAGGTCTACCCATTCTGTTAAAACGAGGTGTTTTGTCCGCAGCCATATAATAATACTCGTTATTAGCATCATAGATTTGTGACCAGACTCTATCAAAACATCCCTTTTCAAATGAGCCATAATATGGGGATTTGTTATTGGTTGTGTAAAATTCAAAAGCACCATTTACAGCACTAGCTACACTTGGTAAATAAAAGTCTCCAAAATAATAGTCTTGCTTGAAATATCCTACAGCGTATGGGAACACAATAGTTTTATAGACTCCCTCATCATCGTGCTCTAGAATTACTAAGTTCCAACCATCCTCATAATCAAAAACACTATCCCAATCAGACTCCAAATAGTGAGTCCTATACATATTTGTTAACTTGCCATAATTATCCTCATAGTAATTGCTAATTCTTTTGGACATACTACCCCAAAGGTCTGTTGTATCAACATTAAGCTTAATGTCTTTGGTTGGTTTTTGGTATGTTGGAATAGGTACTTTTTCATATCCCACCTTATAGCCTGAGTAAGCAACATCAACATATTGCTGTCTACCTTGAAACAGCTCATTAATTTTATCGTGCATTTCTTTACGGAGTCTATTATCTTTAGATTCTATATATTTCTCAACACTTAAATACATACCTATCAGTGCTGCAAAATATGCAAAAAAAGCAATGGTTATGATTGTTGTTCTTTTCATTTGTTTATGTTTATAGTGGTTAATTTATCAGATCTCGTATTGCCGGATCTACTCTTTTATATGCAGGCTTCAATCCCGCATAACCCTCTGAAAGATATTTTTTTCTTCCATCTGGCAAATAATGAAGGTGCAATGTTGTACTTCCGACAAGTCTGCGTTTGACCATCTTTGGAGGCTTCTTGCAAAATGGACAAACGGTCTTCAAGACTAAATGTTCTGTTTTCTCGTTTCATGGTTGATAAATTAACTATTACTAAATTATTTTTAAAATTTAGTCCAGCTATTTAGGGGGTTAGTACACTTCTTTGTAAATTAAAAGGGTAAATAATCAGTTACTTGCAGAATCATTGTTCGTTTTTACTAATTGAAAATAATTTTTTTCACAGAATTATCCCAACTATAATTAACAAAGTCAAATAATAAGTTTTTATTATTACAATTAAGTAAACTTTTCACATAAGGACTGGCTAAAAGAGGGTGTTTATCATTTGTTAAAAAAATGCCTTTAATATTTTCTATTAATCTAATAATTCTATAAAGTTCTTTCTCGTGTGATAATTTTGCATTAGGTGTGTTTATTATACCTAATCGAATATCATTCATGATGTTAATATACAATAACAACTCTGAAATAATTCCCACTTTAATGTTTTTTGACTTTGAGTGTGCTTTAATGTACTTCAATTCAAAAATATTCAATGTTCGATTATCTATTATGCCCCAAAGATCTATTGCACTATTACGACCTGAAAATAAGTTGCTATTTTTATCTGTTTTAACTCCTATTGGCAAATGTTGATAAAGCTTTTTAATTCCAAAATGGGAAATAAATGCATTCTGATTCTTATTGACCAAGTCAAACTCAACTTGCTCTTCACATTCTTTATTTTTTCTATTTGGTACTTTATTGGAAGAGTTATTTTTTGTATTTATAAAGCGTGTTTTAAATTGACTAACACAATTATCTTTGTCATCGAATGAAAACCAATCGAACATTTCACCAAATCTCAAAACCCTATACAAAAAGCGATTATAATGATCATTAACAGTACTAGGAATATCCCAAGTTAAGTGAACCTTTTCTACTTCCTCCGATAGCCATGCTTTTAGGCAAATAGCCCACCCTTCAAAAGCAGCCCCATCTGTTTGCATATTAACACTAACGGGATATTTAATTTCAGTTTTTTTAATATTAATCTCTTTGTTAGCAATATGAATCCTTAACGTTTTAGATTCTATGGAAATATCAGTATAATCAGAAAACATTATCTTGCTATTGTAATGTCCACTTAATTCTTTATACTTTTTTTTAATGTTATTAATAATTTCTTTCTCTCTCTTAATGTCTTCTTCTGATTTTCTTTTAGAAGATGCTGCTTTTTTCATTATATATCTTGTTGTATTTTTTATATTCAATAGTTAATGTTATAAGTGTTTATTAAAATAAGCATTCAATGTAATTTTCTTTTGTTAAATATTTAGGAAAAATATTAACTAATCTAGTAAATTAGAAAAAGACATTTTTCGTTATATTTCTGCTTAAAGTCATCTATGAGCAATTTTTAAATTTCGCGTGAATCATTCATAGGAAGCGTATCCTAACAAACTATTTAATCGCGAGAGTCATTAAGTTGCCATATTAATCTTCCGCCATAATGCTCTACATTACTCTCTTGTCCAAATTTTAAATATTGTATTAATCGTGAAAATAATGTAGCCTGACTCGTTGCGCTACCTGCTTTGCCAGTATATACAACAATAGCATTATCTACTCATTTATTTTTAGAACATCAATTCTGCTAAAGCCCATATAGTATCGCTTTCAATGTAGTATTCCTACGAATAAAACCTTCTAATAAATTTGACGATACGAATTTAATAAAATATTTAAAGCAATGTGTAATATATGATATTCAATGACTTGTTTTTTAATTCAACATATTAAAATAATTTACATTGTAATTGGCCATAAAAAATAATCTAGATCATTAAACGAACCTCAATTAACCCATTATATGTGTTTTTGTAATTATTCGATTGAAAACTAAATCTGCAAATTTGCTCTAATACACACGCATACCTAATCACATCTCCACTCATTAAAATTTTGTTGTTTGAAATATATCACTACCTTTATAGTTGAAAAATATACAATATTCTAAATTATGAGTATAGATAATGCAAATAAATTAAACCAGTTATTAATGGGAGCGAAAGATGGAAAACTTTTTTTCTCTGCATGGTTAAAAGCTAATGGCTATTCAGACCAGCTAGTAAGGCAATATCGTACTTCTGGATGGCTAACTATGCTATCTAAAGGGGTCATGTATCGCACAGGCTCTAAGGTTAAAGCTTTGGAAGCACTGTCCTGCTACAATGAGCAATTAAGTAAAACATTTCATGTCGCAGCCCATTCTGCTTTAGAATTGTCTGGTTTTAGCCACTATTTACCAATGGGTAAACCAAAGCTTATGGTATGCCATACTAAAGAAGAGCGTATTCCTCTTTGGATGAAAGATGTAGAGTTTGATCTAGAGATAGTGCCCTTTTCAACTCAAATTTTTACACAACAGTACACGCATATACAAACTGTAAACGATTTTCCTCTTTTAGTT
>JASDTB010000037.1:0-3847 GCA_041441455.1 Bacteroidales bacterium | reverse complement strand
CCAAGAAACTCTTTCTGGATCAGATGAAACTGACTCCATCGGAAAAGAAGTTGATACGTGACGACATATCATCAATCCATATGCGGATTGTACTGCAGCCCCAAACTATAGGGTTAATGGAATACGAAACAGAGGAGTATCAATACAAACAAATAGTAATATCGGAGGTTGTCCTAAACAGGCAGAGTGTCTGTTTTACCATTGCCCGGCTTCTGCAGCAAGCTTTTCCGTACCCGCTCATTCTGTTGTTGAAATATGGAGAGGAGTATATGATAAACTGGGCAGATAAAAGGATAAATTTGGCAGATAAAAGCAAAAGGGTGGTTGAAAATTTGGAATTCACCCATTGGATTAGCCCGGCAAACACCGATTCCATTACCAACGGTTTTCTCAATTCATTAGATATAACCAAACCTCAATGCCAAAACCTGAAAGAGCTGTTTGATATTCTTAAGAATCGCTTTTATATGCTGGCAGTTGCAGATGAAACGGGTAACTATTCCGAAGCATCCCCGGATAACATTCTCTACTATCAGGAGCAGATGGCTCTTTTGACACAAAACAGAGAAGAGCAAAAAAACATTATTGAGGAGTTGAAGAGTGAGACGCAGTTTAATATTCAGGTGCAGTTGAATGGAAATTTAAAGATATTGCAGGAAAAAGAGAAAATTGTAATAAATCAATTAGAAAATAAATAATTCAAAATATGGATAAAATTACATTAGATCACCCCGACAGTCAAAGTGCTGATTTGATTGCACAACATATATCACAATTAAGTCAATTATTTCCTGAAGTAATAAAAGAAGGCAAAGTCGATTTTGAAGTGTTACAAGACTTATTGGGTAATTATACTGATACTCCGGAAGAACGATTTCAACTGAATTGGGCAGGAAAAGTACAGGCAAGGCGCGAAGCACAAAAGCGAAGCACCGGAACACTACGCCCTTGTCCGGAAGAATCTGTCAACTGGGACACAACGGAAAATCTATATATTGAAGGAGATAACTTAGAAGTGCTTAAGCTTTTACAAAAGAGTTATTACAAAAAGGTCAAAATGATTTATATCGATCCACCGTATAATACGGGAAAAGACTTTGTATATAAGGATAATTATACCGATAACCTGACCAATTATCTTATTATCACAGGTCAAGATCGCTCTCTTGGTACTAATACAGAAAGTGATGGAAGATACCATTCCAATTGGCTGAATATGATGTATCCTCGATTGAAGTTAGCTCATAACCTACTAACGACAGATGGAGCAATCTTTATTTCGATTGATGATAATGAGTTATCTAACCTAAAAAAAATATGCGATGAAATATTTGGCGAAGAGAATTTCGTTTGTAAATTTATTTGGGCAGCTGGTAGAAAAAATGATTCGAAATACGTTTCAATATCTCATGAGTATATTCTATGTTATGTAAAAGATAATTCTTTTCTAAAAGAAAACGAAATTATTTGGAGAGAAAGGAAACAAGGCTTAGATGATATATATGCAAAATATAATTATCTAAAAAAAACATATAAGGATGATGTTTATACAATTGAAGAAGAGTTAAAAAACTGGTATAAGAACCTGCCTATTGGTCATCCAGCAGTGGATCATTCTCATTATTGTAAGGTTGATCAGAGAGGAATTTTCTTCGCAGACAATATTTCTTGGCCAGGCGGCGGCGGACCTATGTATGAAATTTTACATCCAATAACAAAAAAACCTGTAAAAATACCATCAAGAGGATGGCTCACAAATAAAGAAAATATGAAAAGTTGGATTGAAGAGGATAGAGTTTATTTTGGAGAAGACGAAAATTCAGTACCATGCCAAAAGTCATATTTGACCGAAAGAGAGTTTAGTGTACCTTATAGCGTATTTTATAAAGATGGACGTGCTTCAACTAAACGTCTGATGTCATTAATGGGATCAAAAGTGTTTGAAAATCCTAAAGATGAGGAAATTATTAGTAGAATTGTAGAATTTATTGGCACAAATAATTCAATTGTTCTAGATTTCTTCTCTGGTTCAGGAACTACTGCTCACTCTGTCTTCTTATCAAATTCTAAAGATACAGGAAACAGACGTTTTATTTGTGTTCAGTTACCAGAAATAATTGACCCTAATAATTCAGCTTCAGAAAAAACTAAAAAAGTTGCAGAAAATGCATTAGAACTTTTGGACTCAATCTCCCGTCCTCATACAATTGCTGAAATAGGGAAAGAGCGAATCCGCCGTGCCGGGAAGAAGATACTTGAAGAATTTAAGATAAAACAAGCTAAGGAGGGTGCTCTCTTTGCTGAAGAACCAAAGAAGCTCGATATAGGTTTCAAAGTATTCAAGTTGGATAGTTCTAACATTAATACTTGGGATAGCTCTCCTTCCAATTTAGAGGGAGCATTGTATAATTCTGTTCAAAATATAAAATCGGACAGAACCGAACACGACCTGCTTTATGAGATATTGTTGAAATACGGTATCGACCTTGTTCAGCCTATCAACGAACATGTTTTAGCAGGTAAAAAGGTATATGAGATGGGAGCCGGTGCATTGATTGTTTGTATGGCAGACCATGTTAAGCCGGAAGTGGCAGAGGCTATTGCCCAACTTTGGAAAGAGGTTAAACCAACTGCTATAGATGAGTCGTCCAAAGCAGCAATTAATTGCCGGGTTGTATTCAAAGACAACGGATTTGACGACAACAACGACAAAACAAATGTTTTGCAAATATTGAAGCAGCATGGAATTGATAATGTTGTAACTATATAGAGTTATGGAAAATATTGATAAAAATCAGCATTTTGAAGCTCAGTTCGAGGAAGTTCGATCAATTATTGACCTTCGGAAGGCACGGGCATACAGAGCTGTTAACAATGAGAGCATAATAAGCAATTGGGAAGTAGGGCGCTATGTCTCTGATAAACTTAAATCTGCCCAATGGGGCAGTAAGGTTGTAGATATGCTGGTTAATTACCTACAACAAAAACAGCCCGGTTTAAAGGGGTATGACAGAAGAGCAATTTATAGAATGGTGCAATTTTATGAGGCTTATTCAATTTCTGAATTTGTGGGGTTTTTGCCACCACAATTGCAATTGCCGGCAAATGAGAAAGATATAATTGTGGGGTTTGAAGACCCACAATTGGAAAACGAGAAGAATATCCTCTCATTTTTGTGTCTTGTTAATTGGACAAACCACATTAACATATTGTCTGGATGCAATAATCCGGATGAAAGAGCATTTTACATCTATTTGTGCTACAAGGAAAAACTATTGACCAGAGAGCTTGATAGACAGATAAAAGCCGGAGTATATGAACGTAGTCTTATCGGGAATAACAATCAGACCTCAGTTTTAAAGCAAAGCTATCCAACAGCAAGACAGTATTTTAAAGACACATACATCGTAGATTTCTTAAACCTGCCTGAAGTGCATAGCGAAAAGAGCCTTCATAAGGGACTTATCGGTCAAATGAAAAATTTTATCCTAGAGTTGGGAAAAGACTTTATATTTATTGGAGAGGAGTATCGAATTCAGGTAGGAATGAGAGATTTTAGAATTGACTTACTGTTTTATCATAGAGGCTTACAATGTTTAGTCGCCATTGAATTAAAAACTACGGAATTTCAACCCGATTATATCGGCCAACTTGATTTCTACCTAGAGGCTCTGGATCGTGATGTAAAAAAGGAGAATGAAAATCCAAGTATTGGAATATTATTATGCAAAAGTGCAGATAGCGAAGTTGTTGAATACGCTCTTAGTAGAAGTCTAAGTCCCTCTATGATTGCAGAATACAAACGGCAATTGATACCAAAAGATATATTACAAAAGCATCTACAGGA
>JASDTB010000036.1:1167-3892 GCA_041441455.1 Bacteroidales bacterium | reverse complement strand
GAGTTCCATCCATCAACAGCAGTGCATACAAATGTAGGGGGAACAAAGATTGTAGCCGACCTATCAGTAGAGTACAAAGTAAAACGCTTTGTAATGGTTTCGACAGACAAAGCAGTGAACCCAACCAACGTAATGGGAGCTACAAAAAGGGCAGCCGAGATCTACATCCAGTCACTCTATTACAAACTCTCAGACGAGGGTAAAAAAGAGACAACAATGTTCGTCACAACCCGCTTTGGAAACGTTCTAGGATCAAATGGCTCGGTTGTGCCACTGTTCAAAAAACAGATTGAAGCTGGAGGACCTATCACAGTTACTCATAAAGATATAACACGCTTCTTCATGACCATTCCAGAGGCATGCAGCCTAGTGCTAGAGGCTGGCTGTACTGGCAAAGGTGGAGAGGTGTATGTATTTGATATGGGCGAAGCTGTGAAGATCTACGACCTTGCCGAGAAGATGATTCGCCTTGCAGGAAAGGTTCCACACCGCGACATCATGATTATTGAGACAGGTCTACGCCCTGGTGAAAAGCTATACGAGGAGCTCCTTTCAAACGGAGAGAACACCCTCCCAACCTACCACAAAAAGGTGATGATTGCCAAAGTTCGCCGCTACTGCTACAGCCACATAGCTACCGACATCGAAGACATGCTTCTTGTAGCCGAGACATATATAAATCCAATCGAAGTTGTACGCAGATTGAAAAAATTAATTCCAGAATTCAAAAGCCAAAATTCGGAATTTGAAGCTGTCGACAAAGAAATTGAAGAGATTACGAAAAGCGAAGTTCTAGAAGTCAGAGTATAATCAAACAATAATACAATAAATTCGAAATAATTCCATTCAAGATGAAATTATCAACCCTTATCACAACCGCCCTAGTTGCCATAGTGTTGGCATCATGCGGATCGACAAAAAAAATCCCATATATGACCGATGCAGACAACCTCTCAAAAGAGAGTCTGGCAAAAGCGACAATGATCTATGAGGCGAAGATTATGCCCAAAGATATACTTCAAATTGCAGTCAACACAACGGTTCCTGAGGCAGCAGCACCATTCAATCTCGGCTCAACTGCAGGCAGCGGAGTAAATACTGTTACATCTGGCGCAATTCAGGGAGCAACTCTTCAAACTTATATTGTTGATAAAAAAGGAGAAATCGATTATCCAGTTATTGGAAAACTAAAGGTTCAAGGGTTAACAAGGGTAGAGTTACAAGATTTGATTAAATCTAGAATACACCCAGCCTACATAACAGAATCACCAATAATAAATGTAAGGTTTCAAAACTATAAAATCTCTATCCTTGGCGAGGTAAACCGTCCTGGAACATATACAGTAGATAACGAACAGTGCACAATCTTCGATGCACTAAGCCTTGCTGGCGACCTCACAATCTATGGAAAGAGAGAGAATGTGATGCTAATTCGCGAAAATGGCGACGGTTCTAAGACAATCAGCAGAATCGACCTCCAAAAGACCGACATCATCACAAACCCATCAATCTACTACCTCCAACAGAATGATGTCCTCTATATTGAACCAAATAAGACTAAAGCTCGCGCCTCGATGGTAGGCTCAGCAGAGACCTTTACGATAGCCATCGTCTCTACACTCATCTCAATCGCAACACTTTTAGTAACAACCCTAAAATAATTACCATGCAAGTTGAAGATATCAAGAACACACTTAGTCAAGAGAGCAGCAGTGAAATAGATATTAAAGAGATTCTTTTTATATTTCTATCTAAATGGTATTGGTTTGTAATCTCTGTAATTATACTCCTTTTGGCTGGTTTCATTTATTTAAAACGACAAGCACCTGTTTACGAGACAAAGATGTCGGTGTTAGTGAAACAAGAGGAGAATGCCCCAGAGGAGATGCTATTACTCAAAGACTTAGGGCTCTCTGGCGGAAAAAACAATATTGACAACGAAATAGGTGTATTTAAATCACCAGATTTAGTGACTAAGATCGTAATCTCACAAGAACTATTCACAACTTACCATCGCGATTCTAAGTTGAATTTTTATAATCCAGAGTTGTACAAAAGCTCCCCATTATATGTACGCTTAGAAAATGTTAAACCCGACAGTATCTCCACCAAAATAACTTTGACAATAAATAAAGATAGCAAAGGTTATAACATAGAGTCCGAATTTCACATAGATGGCGAAGATATTAGTGAAACTTCTAACATTCGCGATCTTCCAGGCTTTGTTGAACTTAAAATTGGCAAACTCTATTTAGCAAAACAAGAGGGAATAGAGTTTGGAGAGGGGGCACTTGTGGTAGAAATCCAAAATGCAGCAGTTGTTGCAAGAGAGATTATTAAAAATCTATCAGTAAGCCCGTCAACAAAATTATCATCTCTTCTCGATTTGACTCTTAAAACCGAAAACCGTAAAAAAGGCGAAGACATCTTGAATGCAATTGTAGCGGAATATAACAAAGATGCAATTGCTGATAAGAATATGGTCTCATATAATACTGCTGTATTTATAGAGGAGCGATTGAAAGATATCTCAAGAGAGTTAGGCGAGGTAGAAGTTGAAGTAGAGAGTTTTCGAAAACAGAACCAAATTACCGATATTCCAACACAAGCAGAAGCATATTTAACTAGAAATGAAGGATACGAAAAGAAGCGTACCGAATTAGAGACCCACTTTAACCTAATCAAGTACATAGAAACTTTTATTTCGAACCCTACTAACAAGAAT
>JASDTB010000036.1:0-1157 GCA_041441455.1 Bacteroidales bacterium | reverse complement strand
AGGTTATAGGAAAATATAATGAAGTACTTATAGAAAAAGAGAGAATTGAAAGATCGGCTTCCGAAAGTAATCCATCGTATCGCAACATAAAACTTCAAGTTGAGAGTATGCACGAAAGCATTAAAGCCTCACTTTCGAACGAAAGAAGGGCTGCCGAAATTGCAATACGCGACCTCGACCGAGAATACACAACAACAAATAGCAAGATTCGCAACATTCCAACCATAGAACGACAATATTCCGATATTCTAAGGCAACAAAATGTAAAATCGAATCTATTTATATTTCTGCTTCAAAAACGAGAAGAGACAAACCTTACTCAAGCTGGGGTTGCACCAAAAGCAAAAATGATAGCAAAACCATTTACAGGAGCATCTCCTGTAGCTCCGAAAAAAGCTATGATTCTATTTACTTTTTTCATAGTAGGACTAATTATTCCTGGTGCGATCATATTCTTAATTGGCTTTTTCCAAACAAAAATCGAAGGGGCTAAAGATTTACAAAAACTTAAAGGGATTAGTTTAGTTGGCGATATTGCAAAAGTTGACACCTCAGATGCTAAAAATGGTGTTGTAGTAGTAAAACGCGATGATGACTCTGTGATGACTGAGATGTTCAGGACCTTAAGAAACAATCTCCTATTTATGATTGGAGAGAAGGATCAGAATGTAATTTTAGTGACTTCAACAGTGCCAAAAGAGGGTAAGACCTTAATCTCTTCCAACTTAGCGATGAGTCTGTCTTTGATGGACAAAACAGTGCTTGTTGTAGGAGGTGACCTTAGAAATCCTCAAATCTTTAGCGCACTTGGATTCTCCCGCTGGGAGAAGGGTGTATCTAGCATCTTGGCAGGGCTAGAAGAGGACTACAAACCACTTGTACACGAGGTTGACAAAAACCTCTATATACTACCTGCAGGCCCAATCCCACCTAACCCAAATGAACTCCTCTCAAAACCACGCCTTAAAGAGCTGATTGAGACAGTCAAAAAAGATTACGACTACATTATCATCGACTCTGCCCCACTTGGAGTTGTAACCGACACCCTGATGCTTAGCAAATATGCAGATGCTACACTATATGTCGTTCGCGAAGGGTATTCTGAAAAAGATACTGTGCTATTTATCAACAACCTTGTTGAAGACAATCGTATTCAT
>JASDTB010000035.1:1788-25014 GCA_041441455.1 Bacteroidales bacterium | reverse complement strand
GCATGCAGAAGGAGCATGCAGAAGGAGCATGCAGAAGGAGCATGCAGAAGGAGCATGCAGAAGAGGACTGAAGATGAACTAGCAAGCAGAAAAACTAAAGCGTAGCATTAACAGTATGCCTCTTCCAATAACCACTCTTGTAGTAGATGAAAGCCCCAACAAACCCAGCACTCCAACCAATCGGAATAGACCACCAGATACCAGAAGCACCAAATTTGTCAGCCAAAAAATAGGCAATAGGGATACGAATTATCCAAAGAGAGAGAGTTGTAATCAACATCGGAATTAAAGTAGCACCAGCCCCACGCGTCATCCCATTAAGGACAAGCATAGAAGAAAATACAATATAGAAAGAGGTGACTATCACCAGATACTCTTTACCAATTGCAATGATTTCGGTGTGATGAGGTGCATTTTGTTCAACAAACAACGACATAATCTCTTCTCCAAAAAAGACAACCACTAACGAAAGGAATATACAGATAAAGGAAGAGAAGATCATCGTAGCTTTAACCCCATTTTTGATTCGATCAAGTTTTCCAGCACCAATATTCTGAGCTACGAAGCTTGATAAAGCAGCAGCAAGATTCATTGACGGCATAGAGACAAACATGTCAACCCGTCCAGCTGCAGTGTAAGCCGCAAGAGTTGCTACACCGAAAGGAGAGACAATTCCCAAAAGCGCCATCGAACCTAATCCTACTAAAGTTTGCTGAATCCCAGAAGGGAGACCAATTTTAAGTGATAAGTAAAAATTCTCTTTATCAAACTTCCAATGTTTAAAATTGAGACTAAATCTAATCAGACTCTCCCTTTTGTTTAAGTAATACCAAAGAGCAAACCATGCCAATATCGATGCAATTGCGGTAGCCCATGCAACACCAGCAACACCCCAATGAAAGACCAATACAAAGACAAGGTCCAAAATAATATTTAGCACAATTGAGAAGACAATGAAGTAGATAGGAGTCTTAGAGTTGCCTAATCCTCTCAAAATTGCACTAATACCAAACATTGCAAATGTTGGAACAGTCGTAGTTAAAATTATAATATCGAAATATTTAACAGCGTCAGGAAGAACCTCGGGAGGAATTGAAAGCAGAATAAAAATATCTCGGCTAAAGACAAAAAAGATTACAGATAAAATAGCAGAACTTATCAGTAAAAAGATTTGAAGAGTGTCGGATGTAATTTTGACCTTTTCAAAATTTTTAGCTCCAAAATATTGCGAAACAAGCACAGAGCCACCAATTGTAACACCACCAATAAGGGCAGATAAAGTAAAAAGTATTGGAAAACTTGCACCAACAGCTGCCAAAGCAACCGAACCCACATATTTACCTACTACAATACTATCAACGATGTTGTAAAGTTGCTGAAAAACATTTCCAATCAGCATAGGAACAGCAAAAGTCAAAATCTGCCGCCCCTCATTTCCCTTTGTAAGATCTTTCATGAAAGTTACCTTCTTGAGGCGGCGAATTTAGACAAAATTTAGAAACATAACATTAGAATCTTTTAACGTATGAGTGGCAGTAAGGCTGAGTCCCTTTTTTATTGTAATAATCTTGATGGTAATCCTCTGCTTTATAGAACTCTGAAGCCTTGGTAACCTTCGTTGAAACTTTAAACCCTTTTGCCTTAAGCTCATCGATTAATTTTAAAGCAACCCTTTTTTCATCTTCGGAGTTATAGAAAATCTCAGAACGATACTGCTCCCCAATGTCAGGACCCTGTCTATTGATTTGAGTAGGATCGTGAATTTCAAAGAATAGCTTAGCCAAACTCTCATAACTTATTTTCGAAGGATCGAAAGTAATTTTAACAGCTTCGGCATGGCCTGTTCTTTTATTGCAAACATCAAAGTATGTCGGATTCTTTGTCCATCCCCCAGTATAACCACTCTCAACAGATATCACGCCACGCTGTTGTTGCATTAAATGTTCAACCCCCCAGAAACAGCCCCCAGCAAAAATAGCAACACTCTCACTAGGAATAAAGTCCATTGAAATAGAATTCACACAGTGGCGTGTATTTTTCTTTGTAAATCCCTCCCCAATAAACACATGACCAAGATGTCCCTTGCATTTTGCGCAAACAATTTCTGTTCTACGACCGTCAGCATCGGGTACCCTTAAAACTGCACCAGGAATTTCATCGTCAAAACTAGGCCATCCACAACCAGAATCAAACTTAAAATCAGACTTATATAAAGGTGCACCACACTGTCTACACACATATGTGCCCTTCTCTTTGTGGTTGTAAAATTTTCCAGTAAAAGGACGCTCTGTTCCTTTATCAATTATTACTCTCTTCTCCTCCTCTGTCAAAGGAGTCCTTTTTTGAGCATTCAGATCGGTGTTTTCCATAACCAAAAACAATGATAAAATAATTAATACTACTCTTTTCATAATCAAATTATTAAAAGAGAGCAATACATACTGCTGAATGCTAAATTATTGACTACTCCATCTGCCGAAGCATCGCAATCTCCTCTTTCCAAATCTCCTCATCGGGAGTTTCTAGAATTAACGGAATATTATCGAATCGCTTATCCTTCATTAAAAGTTTAAATGTCTCAATTCCAAGTAGTCCCTTTCCAAGGCTGTCGTGACGGTCAACCCGCGAGTTTAATCCCTTTTTAGCATCATTAAGGTGCATTCCTCTCAGATAACTAAAACCAACCACATTGTCGAAATGTTCAAATGCCTTGCGAAAACCATCTTCATTCGAGAGATCATAGCCAGCAGCAAAAGAGTGACAGGTGTCAATACAGACGCCAACCCTCGATTTATCTTCTACTTTGTCGATAATCTGAGCTATTTGTTCAAAAGTGTGTCCCAAGTTAGAGCCTTGACCAGCAGTGTTTTCTATTACTGCCGTAACCCCAGATGTCTTAGACAAGGCTAGATTTATAGATTCCGAAATCGTGGCTAAACATTGATCAATGCTAACCTTTTGAAGATGACTTCCAGGATGGAAATTTAATCTGTCTAGACCTAATTGTTCACATCTCTGCATTTCGTCAATAAAAGCTGCTCTCGATTTTTCGAGGCCTTCACTTTCGGGGTGCCCAAGGTTAATCAAGTAGCCGTCGTGCGGGAGTATTTGAGAAGGGGAGAAGCCATATTTCAGACATCTCTCCTTAAATAGTTCAATGCTTTTTTTTGATAGACGAGAGGTGACCCATTGTCTCTGATTTTTAGTAAAAAAGGCAAAGGCATTTGCTCCAATGTTGTATGCGTTTTCGGGAGCATTTTCCACTCCCCCAGATGCACTTACGTGCGCTCCAATGAATTTCATGATATATATTTTTTAACTTACTCCTGAATAATCAGTAATCTCTTTTCGTAGCGAAGATAGCACGCTCTTCATCAGTTTGTTAGACTCTTTTTGCAAAAGAGGATCATCTTCCAAAATCTGATCAGCGGTTCTTCTTGCATCCTCCAAAATCTGCCCATCCTTTGATAAATCTGAGATGTGAAGATCAAATGCAAGCCCGCTCTGCTGAGTACCCTCAAGGTCGCCAGGACCCCTCATTCTAAGGTCAGCCTCGGCAAGCTCAAAGCCGTTTTGTGTAGAACACATCAAATCTATCCTTTGTTTACTCTCCTTTGTGAGTTTATATCCCGTCATCAAAATACAATAAGACTTTTCCGATCCTCTACCAACTCGTCCCCTTAACTGGTGAAGCTGCGACAATCCAAACCTCTCTGCACTCTCAATCATCATTACAGAGGCATTTGGAACATCTACACCAACCTCTATGACAGATGTGGAGACTAGAATATTAGCTTTACCCTTGACAAAAAGGTCCATGTCATGAGCTTTGTTTTCGTTCTTTTGTTGACCATGTACAATTGCAATTACATATTCAGGAGCTGGGAAGATCTCTATCAGACTCATATATCCATCTTGCAGATTCTTGTAGTCCATTTTTTCAGACTCCTTGATAAGAGGAAAGACAATAAAGATCTGTCTGCCTTCTCGAATCTGCTCTCTCATAAAAGAGTAGATTTTTGAACGTTGAGTCTCCGTAGCGTGGATAGTCTGCACCGGTTTACGACCTGGTGGAAGCTTATCAATAATCGAGACATCTAAGTCTCCATATAGCGTCATAGCGAGAGTTCTAGGAATAGGCGTTGCAGACATAACTAAAATGTGCGGAATTTGCTCTGCCTTGCTCCAAAGTCGCGAACGTTGTTCAACCCCAAACCTATGTTGTTCGTCAATTACCGCAAATCCGAGATTATTGAACTGTACTTTATCTTCGATAAGGGCGTGTGTTCCAAAGAGAATATGGATAGAGCCATCAGCAACACCTGCTAAAATCTCTCTACGCTCCTTGGCTTTTGTGCTACCAGTAAGTAGGGCAACCTTGATTTCGCTCCCCTTAATAATTTTGAAGACTCCGTTGTAATGCTGGCCTGCCAAGACTTCGGTAGGCGCCATAATGCACGACTGACAACCATTATCTGCTGCGATTAAGGAGGTCAGAATTGCAACCATCGTCTTACCGCTTCCAACGTCACCTTGTAGCAGCCTATTCATCTGTCTGCCCGAAATCATGTCTGCCCGAATCTCCTTAATTACCTTTTTCTGAGCGTCAGTCAATTCGAATGGGAGATTTGCGAAGCCACGGTTAAAATGGTCTCCAACTCTATTCATTACTATACCAGAAGAGTTACTCTTTCTCGTTCTCTTCTGTTTTAGCAGACTGAGCTGAAGATAAAAAAGCTCCTCAAATTTCAATCGAAACTGAGCAGCCGCAAGTGCCTTTAAATCTTTTGGAAAGTGTATGTTTTGTAATGCCAATGACAATGGCATCAATTTTTTCTTTGATAATAAATCTACAGGAAGTGTCTCTTCAATTTGGCCAAGGGTAATTTTGAGCAATGATGAAATCAATTTGGCGATCTGTTTGTTGCCAAGTCCACTATTTCGGAGCTTTTCAGTTCCAGAATAGACACCCATCATATTCCCAAGATATACAGGCGACTCCTCAGTTGCCAGCTCTACTTCTGGATGAACCATATTGAGAGTTTGATTGAAGACGCTAGGTTTTCCAAATACGATGTATTCTGTGTGGAGCTTAAGTTTCTCTTTGTACCATTTAATCCCTTGAAAAAAGACAAGATCCATAACTCCAGATGGGTCTCTGAATGTCGCAATCAACCTCTTTGATGGTCCCTTTTCTCCAACTTCGGTAAATTTGATAATCTTGCCCCTCAGTTGGATATAACTCATAGTTGGCTCAAGTTCCGAGATTGAGTAAATTTTTGTTCTGTCGACATATCTAAATGGGAAATAGTAGAGAAGGTCTCTGAATGTTTTGATGTTAAGCTCCTTTAATAAAAGCTCAGCTCTCTTCGGACCAACCCCAGTAAGAAATTTTATATCGCTGTTAAGTATTTCGGACATAATACAAATATACTAATCTTATCTAAAATTTGTATCTTGCGAAAATTTTGAAAACATACACACCAATGAGTAACAAAATAATTGTAGGCATTACCCAAGGCGACAGCAACGGTATTTCATATGAAGTTATCATAAAAGCACTTTCCGATTCTAGAATCTTTGACATCTGTACTCCTGTTATATATGGATCGTCGAAGTTTTTTGGGTATTACAAAAAAATGCTACCCGAAATCGAAGGCATTACTACAAATGTTATAACATCGGTTAAAGACGCTCATCCTAAGAGAATTAATATTATTAATTGTATCCCTGATAATTTAGTTATTGAGCCAGGTAAGCTTACTCCAGACGGAGCAAAGGCAGCTGTATGCTCTTTGGAAGCAGCAGTTAAAGACCTAAAAGAGGGGTTGTTCAATGTTCTTGTAACTGCTCCATTTAATAAAGCGGCAGTTAATCAAGACGGTTTCAATTTTACAGGTCACACAGAATATCTTGCTGAACAATTTGAGATAGAAGAGCCATTGATGTTTTTAGTATCTGACGCTCTTAAAGTTGGATTGGTTACAGCTCACATGGCAATCAAAGATGTGCCTGCCGCGATTAATAAAGAGATTATAAAAAAGAAGCTTGAATTGATGTCCGACTCATTGATGAAAGATTTCTCTGTAACTAGACCTAAAATCGCAGTACTAGCACTTAATCCACATAATGGTGATAACGGACTTTTAGGAATGGAGGAGATAGAAATCATAAAACCTGCAATCAAAGAGTTCAACCAAAACTGCGAAATAGCATTTGGCCCATACTCTCCTGATGGTTTCTTTGCAACTGAGTTGAATAAAAAGTTCGATGCAGTACTTGCAATGTATCACGACCAAGGATTGATTCCGTTCAAGACAATGTCTTTTGAAAATGGAGTTAATTTTACAGCTGGTTTACCAATTATCAGAACATCTCCCGACCATGGAACCGCATTTGAAATAGCAGGCAAAGGTATTGCAAGCCCACTCTCTCTTCAAAATGCAATCTACAAAGGATGCGATATTTTTAGAAACAGAGAGCTTTACGCAGAGTTGCGCTCAAATCCATTAAAATCTTTAGAGAAGACATCTGAACAAATATGATTGAAATCTTCACCGACGGTGCTGCCAAAGGAAACCCTGGACCTGGCGGATACGGTGTCGTTTTAAAATCCGGCAGCCACTATAAGGAGTTGTCTGGTGGTTTTGTGTGCACTACAAACAACAGGATGGAACTTTTAGCTGTAATTTTAGGATTAGAGGCAGTCAAAAGAATCCCTGCACAAATAACTGTCTATAGCGACTCCTCATATGTTGTGAATGCAATCAATAAGGGATGGGTTTTTGATTGGGAAAAGAAAGGGTACGCAAAAAAGAAGAATCCAGATCTTTGGAGACGATTCTTGGCTGTTTACAGACGTCACAAAGTGACCTTTGTGTGGATAAAGGGTCATGCAGGGCATGTCGAAAATGAGAGGTGCGATAGATTAGCAGTTGAGGCCTCCCTTCAACCTAATCTGCCAATTGACGCGGGGTATAGTCCTGATTCCGAAGCCACGGCTCAAATCCTGCCTCGCGAATAACTTGTTGCATTTGAGTAGGATTTAGTCTGAAATTGGCGCCTGCAGAGGATACCACATTCTCTTCAATCATCACCGAACCCATGTCGTCAGCTCCGCAATTTAGAGCTAATTGAGCAGCCGCAATTCCTGTTGTCAACCAAGATGCTTGAATGTGATCAACATTATTGAGAATAATTCTGCTCATAGCTACCATCTTTAGGTTTTCGATCATTGTAGGAGAGACAATTTGAGTCAATTTTTCTAATCTAGTCCCTTTTACCTGCATCGGCCAAGCGATGAAAGCTCTGAATCCAGGAGCATTCTCTGGCTTCTGATTTTGAATATCACGAATAGTACACAAATGACCAATTCTCTGTTCAGGCGACTCAATATGTCCGTAAACCATAGTCGCAGTTGTTCCCAAACCCAATTGGTGAGCTATTTTCATCACTTCAATCCATTGACCACTTGTTGGCTTGGCCGGAGAGAGTTGCTTCCGTACAGAATCGTCTAAGATTTCGGCACCTGCGCCTGGAAGAGAATCAAGACCTGCCAAAACAAGTCTCTCTAGAGTCTCTTTAATTGAAAGGTTGCTAAGTCTTGCGATATGGGCAACCTCAGGTGGTCCTAATGCATTAAGTTTTAATAGGGGATTAATGCTTTTTAGCATCTTGAACAGGTTTTCGTAGTACGAAATATCATAATCGGGATGGAGACCACCTTGGAGAAGTAGCTGGTCACCGCCTTGTTCAAACAACTCTTTGATTTTTATTCTGTAATCCTCCTCATTCATCTCCCGAATTAGCTCTTTCTGAGACTTTTTGCAATGAAAATTACAAAAAAGGCAACCAGAAATACAAACATTAGTGTAATTGATGTTTCTGTCTATTTGCCAACTGACCTTTTTGTCGGGTATTTTTGAATATCTAATCTGATCGGCAGCGTAAAATAGTTCAGAAGGTTTGCAATTGTAATACAAATAGAGTCCTTCCCGTGCACTAATTGGTTCACCGGAAATTGCGTTTTCGAGAATATGATTGATATTCACTTTGTTATGGATTAAGTTCTTATATACAAATGTAAAAGAATTCTTCTTAATGTTAAACAAAAAAGGTATATTTGCGGATTATTATAAAATTGTACTAACTATAGCTTATTTGTAATGAGTAATTTCTTTGACGGGGAAAATCTTCGTTATGCAATGATAGGCAGCGGAAGCTGGGCGACAGCACTAGTGAAGCTGATTCTGAACAATCAGGAAAAGATTTCGTGGTATGTGAGAGATGAGGAGATGATAGATCAAATTCAGAAAATGAGTCACAATCCGTATTATTTACAGTCTGTAAAGTTCGATCCCGACAGATTGTTTATGAGTTCGGATATCAACGAGGTCGTTGATTCGGCAGATGTCCTGATTTTCTGTATTCCATCTGCTTTTTTTATGCCCGAAATCGCAAAACTAACGATCTCTTTAGAAAACAAGTTCATAATAACAGCTATTAAAGGGATTATACCTGGAGACAACATTACAATTGCTGAATATTTTAACCAATATCACAGTATTCCTTTTGATCGGATTGGAGTTGTTAGTGGACCTTGCCATGCCGAAGAGGTAGCTATGGAGAGGCTCTCATATCTAACACTCTCAACCAAGCATATGGAAGTTGCAAGAAGCATGTGTGATATTTTCGCCTGTTCCTATATAAAGACAGTCCCTGGTACAGACATTTATGGAGTTGAATATGCCGCAGTTCTTAAGAATATTTATGCTGTAGCAGGAGGTGTTTGTCACGCCCTCTCTTATGGCGATAATTTCATGGCTGTACTTATAACCAGCTCTTTCAATGAAATGCGTGACTTTTTACACGCAACTCATCCTGATAAAAATAGAAAGACCTCTAAGTCTGCTTATTTAGGTGATTTATTGGTGACTTGTTACTCTCAGTTTAGTCGCAACAGGACTTTCGGAAGTATGATCGGAAAGGGTTATTCTGTACAGTCTGCTCAAATTGAGATGAATATGGTTGCTGAGGGATATTATGGAACAAAATGTATCTACGAGATAAATAAAAAATACAATGTATACATGCCAATAGCAGAAGCTATGTATAAGATACTTTACGAACACAAGTATCCGGCATATATTATCAAACAATTAATTGAATCATTAGAGTAATAATCAATTATGAAACAAATTGTAAACATCGACTTAAAGGCTGCAGAGTTATTCATCACTGCTGCCGAAATGGAACAATCATACAAAAAAGCACTTGAATCATTAGAGACACTTGAGTCAAGACAAGGTAGGGGAAACGACTTTTTAGGTTGGCTAGACCTTCCTACTAATACCCCTGAAAGTCTCATTTCGCAGTGCGAAGAGGTTGTAAAGAGATGGAAAGGTGTTGAATTAGTAGTCGTTACTGGAATTGGAGGTTCTTATTTAGGAGCTAAGGCTGCAATAGATGCACTGTCGCACTCTTTCCGCTCTTTAATGGGCGAAAGTTCTCCAGAAATTGTCTATGCAGGACAAAATCTGTCGGAAGAGTATATGGCAGAGTTAATGGATTTAATGACAAAAAAATCTATTGCATGTCTTGTGATCTCTAAATCGGGAACTACAACAGAACCCGCTGTTGCATTCAGAATTATCAAAAAATTCTTGGAGGACAAATATGGTAAAGAAGAGGCGGTTAATAGAATTGTAGCTGTTACTGATGCCGCTAGAGGTGCTTTGAAGACTCTTGCGAATTTGGAAGGATATACAACATTTGTAATTCCTGACGATGTTGGAGGAAGATTCTCTGTTTTAACTCCTGTAGGCCTTTTACCTATAGCTTTAGCTGGTTTCAATATCAGAGAGATGCTAAAAGGGGCTGCTGAGATGGCAAATATCTGTTCTGTCAAAGATAAAGAGAATCCAGCTGTGAAATATGCTGCTGTAAGAAATGCTCTTTATCAGAAAGGTAAGAAGATAGAACTACTTGTAAATTATACTCCAAAATTGCAATATGTTGCAGAGTGGTGGAAACAGCTTTATGGTGAGTCTGAAGGAAAAGAGGGAAAGGGTATTTTTCCAGCTTCTGTAAACTTTACAACCGATCTTCATTCAATGGGTCAGTATATTCAGGACGGTGAGCGCACCCTTTTTGAAACCGTACTAAGCGTAACATCATCAAGAAGAGAAGTTGTAATTGAGGACGATCCTAAGAACTTAGACGGGCTAAACTTTTTATCAGGAAAACGCGTTGAGGAGTGCAATAAAATGGCAGAATTAGGAACAAAAATTGCCCATGTGGATGGTGGTGTTCCTAACATCAGAATTGAATTTGAGAAAATCAGTGAATTTAACCTTGGAGCACTTTTCTTCTTCTTCGAAAAAGCATGTGGAATTAGTGCTTACATGATTGGAGTTAATCCTTTCGATCAACCAGGTGTTGAAGATTACAAAAAGAACATGTTCGCCCTTTTGGGTAAACCTGGATATGAAGAGGCAGCTAAGGTACTTAGAGAGAGATTTTAATCAATCCCCATATGATATCGGAACCGTTACTCCACGATCTTGCATTGATTCTGGTGGTTGCGGGGCTTACAACCATTATCTTCAGAGCCCTTAAACAACCATTGGTTTTAGGCTACATTGTAGCAGGGTTCATCACGGGTCCAAACTTCGAATACCTCCCCGACGTTGTCAGAATTGAAAGCATTAAATTCTGGGGCGATCTGGGAGTTATCTTTTTGTTGTTTGGATTGGGAATGGAGTTCAGTTTCAAAAAACTTAAAAAAGTAGGAGGCACTGGTTTTATAGCTGTAGTGACAGAGACAATTATAATGTTCAGTGTAGGATATCTTGCAGGTCGAGCATTTGGTTGGAACTGGATGAACTCGGTCTTCCTCGGAGGAATGTTGACCATTTCATCTACATCTATTATTATCAAAGCATTTGAAGACTTAGGCTTGAAAAACAAGAAGTTTGCAGGTTTAGTGTTTGGAGTATTGGTAGTTGAAGATTTAGTAGCTGTCCTTCAATTAGTTGTTTTATCTGCACTTGCGGTAACAAGCACATTCGATGGCACAGTTGTCTTTGAAAAAATGGCCTACCTCGCACTATTTTTGCTCTTTTGGTTTACAGGAGGAGTCTATTTTATTCCGTCACTTTTAAGGAGAGTAAGGAAATGGGTTAACGACGAAATTTTAATCGTCTTCTCGTTGGGACTCTGTTTAGGAATGGTTGTAATAACAGAGATGGCTGGTTTTTCAGCAGCTTTAGGTGCGTTTATAATGGGTTCAATTTTAGCAGAATGTGAAGATTCTGAGAGAATAATGAAATTGATTAAACCAGTAAGAGACTTCTTTGGTGCAATCTTTTTTCTATCTGTCGGTATGTTGGTTGATCCCGCTATTCTTGCAGATTATTGGAAGCCAGTTTTAATTATCAGTGCAATAGTAGTATTTGTGAAATCTGGAGCAGTAACTTCTGGTCTTTTACTTGCTGGAAACACAATTAAAACATCAATGAAATCTGGCTTTTGTATGTGTCAGATTGGTGAGTTTTCATTTATTATTGCTTCGCTGGGTTTGTCTTTGAATGTTATTGAGCCCTCGCTCTACCCGGTGATTGTCTCAGTTTCGATTATTACAACGTTTGTAACTCCATACTATATCAGGGCTGCTGAGCCTGTTTATGAAGCAATCTACAAAAATGTACCTTCGGGTTGGAAGGTTGTAATGGATAGGTTGGGAACTGGCCGTAAAACCCTCGACAGAGAGAGTGAGTGGAATCTACTGATGAGATCATATGTAACAAGGGTCTTTATATTTGGCGGTTGGCTAGTCTTGGTATTCATCCTGTTTACAAAAATTTTAAACCCTTTCATACTCTCTCTTACAGGAGATTTTACTTTTGATTCATATCTATTTGCCTCGTTAACACTTACTGGGATGTCTCCATTTTTGTTTGCATTGATCAGACGAAAAGATAGTGCTGGCCTTTTCGACAAAATCTGGAATGATAGCAGATTTAGCAGAGGACCTCTGTTAGCAATGTTGGGATTTAAGTATTTGTTAGGAGCCCTTTTTGTAGCGTTAGCTATCTCATACTATTTAAGAATCGGGTATGGTGTACTGTTTATTGTAGTAGTAATTACTATAATTTCAATCTATCTATCTCAAACCATAAAAAAGTACTACTCACATTTAGAGACAAATTTTATTAAAAATTTACATGTTAAACCAGTTAGAAAAGAGTTTGTGGTTCCTAAAACTCTTGCTGATGAGATACATATAGAGAGCATTGAAGTAGAGCCAGGCACAGTGGTTGCGGGTAAGACAATTTCCCAACTTCACCGCGAAAGTAGGACGGGAGCTCAAATTGTTCAGATAAAAAGGGGCAGTAGATATATTGATTTACCGGTTAAAACCGAGATTATTTTACCTCATGATCAGTTGCTAATCTTAGGAAATGATGTTGAAATATCAACATTTCGCGACCTTAATAGTGCCACCGCGGAGTGTATCTCTACGTCTCATCAAGATATGGATCTATATCACTTTGTAGTTTGCAAAAACTCTTTATTAATTGGAGTTGAGGCTAACATAAGTGATTTCAGAAATAGGTTCGATCTGCTATTGATAGGAATTGAGAAAGGGGAGCAGGGAGACTTCGCTCGTCCACATTCAAGTATAATAATTGAAGAAGGTGACACCTTATGGGTTGTCGGTAATAAACTCAAAGCTAATGAAATTTCTAAAGGCAATCGCTGAATATTATTATCACCACGAAGGTGATAATCTGAATAGATTGTGTTTTGTCTTTCCTAACCGAAGGGCTGGTGTCTTTTTTAAACGATACATAGGAGAAGCAACCAATAAACCAGTAATATCTCCTCAAGTCATTACAATCCAGGATCTATTCTCATCACTTTCGGGTTTGACTAGTTGTGACAAGATTGATCTTTTGACCACTTTATATTCTGAATATATTAAACTGACTCCAGTTCCCGACACATTTGATGACTTTATATACTGGGCAGAAATTCTGTTAGGTGATTTTGATGACATCGACAAGTACATGGTCGATGCAAAAAAGGTATTTGCTAATATCAAAGACTTAAAAGAGATTGAGTCGGACTATTCTTTCTTGAGTGAGAATCAGATTACTGCTGTTCGTTCCTTTTGGCAAAATTTTCTTCCAGTAGGAGATTCTGAGAAAAAGCAGAAATTTCGTTCCATTTGGGAACTGATGTTTCCATTATATGAAAATTTGCGCAATTCGCTGCTAAATAGAAAGATCGGATATGATGGGATGATATATCGTGAGGTTGCTGATAGTGTGCAATCTGGTACATTAAAAGCACTGGAAGAAAGTGTTGATAGGTTTGTCTTTGTTGGATTGAATGTATTGAGTGCAAGTGAAAAGAGACTTTTATGGCATCTACAGTCTACAAATAGAGCCGATTTTTATTGGGATTTTCATGGAGACATGATTACAGACTCCGATAACCGCTCATCACTCTTTATGTCTGAGAATATAAAAGAGTTTCCTCAGAAGGTTAAACTCGATGTTGAGTGTGAAGGTCTTCCAGAAATTGAAGTTATTGGAGTTCCATCTTTTACTGGACAAGCTACAATTGTATCAAAATTATTGTCCGAAAACGGATCTGGGATTGAAACAGCTGTTGTTTTACCTGATGAGAAACTACTGCTTCCTGTATTAAATTCTATACCAGAGAGTACTGATGTTATTAATGTTACAATGGGATTCCCTGTTGCAGGAACTGCGATTTCTGCCTTAATTGACTCATTGGCAGAACTTCAAAAAGGGGTAAACTATTACAAAAGAGTATTACGTGTTCTGGGTAATAGCTATATTCGATCGGCTTTGGGAGATGTAGCTACTAATCTCGAAAAGTTTATTACAAATAACAACATCGTATATCTACCTTCGGGTAAATTTGCCGAAAATGAGATACTGGCTCATATTTTCAAAACAGTTGATCCTACAAAAACGGCTGATTATCTTCTAGAAATCTTTGAAATTCTTTATAATTCAATCTCTTTATCAAAGATAGAAAAGGAGTTTCTTTATCATTATTATATTGCCGTTAAAAGATTAAAAGACATTGGTCTTACGATTAAAAGCGAGACCTTTTTCAAAATATTAAATCAACTCGTAGCCTCCAAAACTGTTCCATTTAGAGGAGAACCTCTAGAGGGTCTTCAAGTTATGGGGGTTTTAGAGACTCGTTCTCTTGATTTTGATAATTTGATCTTTTGCTCAATGAATGAAGGTATTTATCCAGTTAAAAGTATTCCTAACTCTCTGATTCCATATAATCTAAGACGTGGATTTTCTCTTCCAACATATGAACTGCAAGACTCTGTTACCTCATATCACTTTTATCGATCAATTTATAGAGCAAAAAAGGTATATCTCATATATGATACAAGGTCCGAAGAGTTGAAGTCTGGAGAGGTAAGCAGATTCGTCTATCAATTGAAATACCATTTTCGTTATCCAATAACTGAAAGGGTGTTGAATTTTAAGATTGACGCTCAGAAGAGAGATACTATTGTGGTTGAAAAGACGCCGGAATTAGTTCAAAAGGTAAATAATCTATTTGTTGGCGAAGATGCAAAACCATTTTCGGCTTCTGCTCTAAATACCTATTTAGATTGCTCTCTGAAATTCTACTTTCAAAGTATCGAAGGGCTTTCTGAACAAGCAGAGGTCACAGAATCGGTTGAGGCAAATACTTATGGAACTTTGTTTCATAAAGTGATGGAAGAGCTCTACAAACCTCTTCATAAAAATATAACTACAGCAGATGTTCTAAAATCTCTTAAACGAAAAGAGCATATCTCAACTATTGTAGACAATTCCATGAAGAGCATTCTAAATATAGACGAGATCATAGGACATAACCTGATAGTTAAAAAGTTGTTAGAACGATGTGCCGAAATGATGATTGATCATGATGCGGCAAATGCCCCTTTTGTTATTGTTGATACAGAGAAAAAATGTTTTAAGACGCTAGAACTATCGAATAATAAAATAGTTAGATTTTATGCTATTATCGATAGAGTTGACAAACTTAATGACGTTAATAGGATAATTGATTATAAAACTGGTAATAAAGATGTCACCTTCGATAAAGTAGAAAAACTTTTTGATCGCGAGAAGTCAAATAAAGGTGAGTCTGTTGCTTTCCAGTTATACTTATATGCATTGATCTCCGATCTTAATGACGGAGATATAATCTCGCCCGTTTTTATCAATAAGATGTTCAAAGATGAGATCAAGAGTAATGAAATTGACAAGGTCAATTTTGATGAGTTTAAAGAGAGACTTAATGATCTTATGGTAAGAATTTTAGATGATTCGACTCCTTTTGTTGGGACATCTAATGAAGAAAAGTGTAAATATTGTCAATATAACCAAATTTGTAAATAGTATGTTGTCTGTATATAAAGCTTCGGCAGGTTCGGGTAAAACACACAGTTTGAGCAGAGAATATTTAAGTATGCTTCTCTCTTCCGACTTTGCGTACAGGCATATCTTGGCTGTAACCTTTACAAATAAGGCTACAGAGGAGATGAAACGGAGAATCATTGAGGAGTTGGATAAACTTTCCGATGAGTCAAAAAAGAGCGACTTTATCCCCTTTTTGTGCGAAAAATTCAATTTTAGCGATGACCCTAAAGAGAATGAGAGGCGAATAAGAGAGAAGGCAAGAAATGTATTAGTTGCGATTCTTCACGACTACTCTGCTTTTTCAGTTAGTACAATCGATAAGTTTTTTCAGCAAACAATGCGCTCTTTTGCAAGGGAGATAGGGAAAAATAGTGCTTATAGCGTAGAGGTTGATGAGTCTTTTATCTTAGAGCAGGCAATCGATAACCTGATTCTAGAACTTGGTAACGATGAAAACAAAGATATCTTGAACTGGTTGATTACATTTTCTTTGAATACAATAGAGAATGGGAACGGCTGGGATATTAGATCGGCTATCAAAGGATTTGCAAGTGAATTGTTTAAAGAGGCATACAGACTTAATAGGAGTGGTCTTGCACATACTTTAAATGATAAAAAGGCATTAATAAGTTATATTGATGCCTTAAACCAAGTAATTAATGATTACGAAAGCAGAGGTTCAGATATTGGTAGGCGTGCTATTCAATTGATTCAAAGTGCAGGGCTCGAGTTGTCTGATTTTACTGGAGGATCAAGGACCCCCTTAAACTATTTTAAAAAGTTAGCAGAGAAGAGAGAGTTTGAAAAGCTTCCGTCAAAATTTGAGTCGATGGCGGAGAGTGCAGACAACTTCACTACGGCTTCAACTAAAAAAAGCAATCCATCTTTAGCTTCTAGAATTTGCGACATAGCAAACAATGGACTGATTGAACTAACGAAAGAGGCTATTAAGTTTTATGAAGAGAGAAAAACATATTTTACAGCCAAAGCTATTAGTGAAAAGATCTATATTCTTGGAATTTTAACTGACATTGATTCTTTTGTTCAAAAATATTCGCGCGAAAACAATAAACTTCTTTTATCTGAGACAAACGAATTGCTCAATAAAATCATTGATGGAAGCGATACCCCTTTTATTTATGAAAAGATCGGAACAAGAATAGATAACTACATGCTTGATGAGTTTCAAGATACTTCAATTCTGCAATGGAAAAACTTCTATCCTCTACTTTTAGATAGTTTATCTTCTGGAAAAGAGAATCTCATCGTCGGAGATGTTAAGCAAAGTATTTACCGATGGAGAGGTTCAGAGTGGAGACTACTAAATAGTGGTATCTCTGAATCTTTCGACAGCTCATCTGTTCAAGAGAATGTTTTGACAGAAAACTGGCGATCTTCACCTGAAATAGTTGAATTCAACAACTCATTCTTTAGATTCGCTTCAAGTTTTGCAGATAACTTAATGTCTTTAAGTGGAGAGATCTCTGTTTCTAACATCTATTCCGATGCAGAACAACAAGTTCCAGACTCTAGAAAAGATAAGAGAGGGCATGTTTTAGTCAATTTTGTTGAAAAACAGGAGAGCGATCAAGAGACTAATGATAGCGTTTTGTCTCAATTACCAGATATACTCAAAAGATTACAATCAAATGGATACTCTTTAGGAGATATTGTCTTTTTAGTTCGAAAAAACAAAGAGGGACAACGACTTGCAGAATTCTTAATCGAGCAAGGTTTTGGGGTTATTTCGGATGATTCTCTTTTTATCTCAAATGCATTAATCATAAAAAAGATCATTGCTGTATTAAGACATTTAAATAATCCAGAAGATAAAATCTGTGCAAGATCGGTGGAGATATTGGGCATTGATCTGTCGGAAAAGAGCTTAGATATAACAATGTCTATGTACCAAATGTGTGAGGAGATAATCCAATCACTAAATAGTGAGCATTCTCAGTCCGACTCAGTGTATATTCAAGCCTTTAAAGATATTGTACTTGATTTTACATCAAGGAACGGTTCCGATATAGCTCTATTTTTGGAGTGGTGGGACGAGTACGGAGTTCGTAAATGCATCTCATCTCCACAAGAGAACGACTCAGTGAGAGTAATGACCATTCATAAGTCAAAAGGCTTGGGAATGAAGGTGGTAATAATACCGTTTTTTTCATTGGAACTCTCGCAAAAGGGTATTCAAAACACAATCTGGTGTAGTACCGAGAATACTCCGTTTTCCGCAATTCCTTCTGTTCCCGTTACCCTTAGTAGTAAACTAAAGAACTCCTTTTTTGAAAACGACTTTATCCTTGAAACAACCAAAAACTTTGTTGATAGTCTCAATTTAGCATATGTCGCCTTCACTAGAGCTAAACAAGAGCTTATTATCTTTTGTGAGAGGGCAGAAGATAAAGCGAAAGAGAGTGATTCAATTAAGTCAATTTCTCAAATACTTTATAAACAGCTATTTGATGACTCAAAAGATGGGGTCTATGAGCTTGGTGAGTGGACGGTCGTAGATAGAGAGAGTAGCGAAAAACAAGATGGGTTAAATATTGCTTTCAAACAGGGTAGATTTCCTCACGATAAGCTAAAACTCTCTTTTAAAGCAGACGACTTTTTTGATAAAGATAATAGGAGGGAGTATGGTCTTATTATGCACGACATTCTCTCAGTTGTTGAAACTAAAAGTGACTTAGAAGTTGCAGTTGAAAAGGAGGTCTTAAAGGGAACTATAATGTCTTTCGAAGCTGAGTCACTTATCAAACGTCTCTCATCTATGATCGACTCTGTTCAAGAAAGAGATTGGTTTACTGGAGCTTATGAAATATTAACAGAGAGAGATATTATCTTACCTGGAGGGGAGATCTATCGTCCCGACAGAGTGATGATAGATAAAGATAATTCGAAAGCGATTGTTGTTGACTACAAATTTGGATTAAAGCATGAGGGCAGATACAATCGTCAAATTGAAAACTATATCTCAATTTTATCGAAATGTGGTTATAGCGAAGTCGAAGGATACTTATGGTATTTAGAAGAGAATCAGATCTATCATTTTATTGCACCTGCCAAGTAACCAGCAATTTCATCCAGTCTAGCATCTTTTAAAATCACAGACTTCTTTTTGTCTAAAAGATATAGACTAGGAGATGGTCTTAAGTCATATAGCTTTTTAGCCTCTAGCACTCCTGTTTTATCGAAACCACATGTCCACTCTTCCGGAATCATTCCTATTTTGTCTCGCCATAGCTTTTCGTCTCTCTCTGGAAAGATTGCTAATATTTTTAACTCCTTATGTGTGAAAAATGGAGAGTTTTTAAGTTCTGCAATTGTCTCGGCACACGTGTGGCAATCGGGGTGATAAAACATTAACAGAAGATAGTCTGCATCAAGATCATAAAGAGAGCGTACACCTCCCGATTTAAGGGTAAAGGTGAAGTTTGAAGCCTGTTTCCCTGGTTGGTTTTTTGAAATCATCACTCTTTGTTGTTGATATTTATCTTTCACAAGATTGTCTACTCTTTTCGATTTAGAGAGGAGTTCTGTAAATCTGTAATAGATTATTTCACATCTAATTGGAGAGTTTGGATCGTACAATAGATCTTCAGTCAAGCTTGTAAACTTATCAAAGATTACTGTATCTGCTGATTCTAATTTAGTTACCAAATTAGAAAGATATTTTGGAAATTGAGATTGGCTGGCTGTCGACATGATTTTAAAATACATAGCCAACGGCTTGCTGGTGAAATTATCTTTTCGAGCTAAAGTAGAATCGTTGAAGTTATAGTTTGCCCAATAGTTCGTTAATAAATAATCAATCTTTTCACTCTCAGTATCTAGCATTGCAGGTGGCTCTGGTATAACTAAATAAGAAGATTGTTCGTTTGATATATTATTTGCTTGCTCTTTCTCTGAATTTGACTGATTGTTGTTGCACCCGCATCCTGTTGTGATGGCTGCAATAAACAAAATGAGAATTAATCTGTTTTGCATATTCGCAATCTTTATTAGTAACTTAGTGTTTAATATTCAAGGCTAAATTAATACAAATATGTCAAAATCGAATATCGGGCTTATAGGACTGGCCGTAATGGGTGAAAATCTAGTGCTTAACATGGAGAGTAAGGGCTATTCAGTATCTGTTTTCAACAGAACATGGTCGGTAGCAGAAAAGTTTATCGAAGGGAGGGCTCGTGGAAAAAATATAAATGGATTTAAAACTATTGATGAGTTCATAGATTCCCTTGAATCGCCAAGGAAAATCATGATGATGGTCAGAGCAGGTTCTGCCGTTGATGAGTTAATTGAGGCTCTTATACCAAAATTATCTAAAGGAGACATTCTGATCGATGGAGGAAATTCGAATCATGAAGATACAACTAGACGCGTTAATTATGTTGAGTCGAAAGGACTTCTTTATGTTGGTGCAGGTGTATCTGGAGGAGAAGAGGGTGCATTGAAGGGGCCGTCTATTATGCCAGGAGGTTCACATGAAGCTTGGCCTCATATTAGTCGAATTTTTTACGATATCTCTGCAAAAGCAAATGACGGTTCACCATGTTGTGAATGGATTGGTGGTGGAGGTTCTGGCCATTTTGTTAAAATGGTTCATAATGGAATAGAGTATGGTGATATGCAGATTATTTCCGAAGGATACCATATCATGAAAGAGATTTCTGCAATGAATAATGAGCAGATTGCAGCCGCTTTTTCTGAATGGAACAAAGGTAGGATGCAGAGCTATTTAACTGAGATTACATCTAAAATTGTGAATTATAAAGATGTAGATGGTGAATATCTTTTAGATAAAATTCTAGATACAGCAGGACAAAAAGGGACTGGTAAGTGGTCTGTAATTAATGCAATGGAGCATGGTCTTCCATTGAACTTGATTGCATCTGCTGTCTTTGAAAGAAGTTTGTCTGCCCAAAAAGAGCTAAGGATAGAGGCATCTGATATCTATTCTGATCTTTCATCTGTTTCGAAACAACTGAATCTCAATGATATTTCGGATTCCTTATATGCGTCAAAATTAGTATCTTACGCTCAAGGTTTTGAACTTCTTAAAAAGGCTTCTGACCAATTTGGGTGGAATATCAACCTCTCTTCTGTTGCATTAATTTGGAGAAATGGATGTATCATTCGTTCTGAATTTCTAAATAAGATTGCTGACGCTTTCAAGGCAAATGGTGATCTGAAAAATATTCTGCTTGATAGTTACTTTGTAGGGGAGATTAAGTCATCATTCGATGGTTGGAAGCGGACAATTGCAGTTGCAGCTGAGGCAAATATTCCAGTACCTGCATTTTCGTCTGCTTATAACTACTTCCTCTCTTTTCGGAGTGGACGTCTGCCTGCAAATCTAATTCAGGCTCAACGTGACTTTTTTGGAGCACACATGTTTGAACGTACTGATAAGCCAAGAGGCGAATTTTTTCACGAAAATTGGACAGGTGAAGGTGGAGACACAAGTTCTAGAATTTATATTGTTTGATTTATGGGAAAGTTAGCATTAAACAATCATAGAGCTACATCTATTGTGATCTTTGGGGCATCTGGAGATCTTACTAAACGGAAGCTGATGCCTTCGTTATATATTTTATTCAAACAAAATCGTCTTCCCGAAAAGATTTCGGTGATTGGAGTAGGCAGAACTGAATATTCTGATTCCAATTACAGGGATTATATCAGAGGCGAACTTAAGTTATACCTCAAAGATAAGGACTATGACCAGAGCAGTATAGATGGTTTTTTGACAAATCTACACTATGTGACAGCTGATCCATCAAAAGTGGAGGATTATGAGTTTTTAAAACAGAAAATCAATGCATGTGGTTCTGGAGATTTCTCTAATGACAATCTTCTCTATTATGTTGCCACTCCACCTAAGCTTTACGAATCTATTCCTGAAAATTTAGGTAGGTCTCATCTCTCTTCCGAAGAGGGTTCTAAAGGAGTATTTCGTAGGATAATCGTCGAAAAGCCTTTTGGATATGACTTGGAGAGCTCATTAAGACTCAACAAGCAACTCAAAAAATATTTTGCAGAGAGTCAAATTTATAGGATTGACCATTTTCTAGGAAAAGAGACGGTTCAGAATATACTTGCATTAAGATTTTCTAATGGAATTTTTGAACCATTATGGAATAGAAACTACATTGAGAGGGTTGAAATAACTGCAGTAGAGAATCTTGGAATAGAGCAACGTGGTGGTTACTATGAGAATGCCGGTGCTCTGCGAGATATGGTGCAAAATCATCTTATTCAACTTGTTGCGCTTTGTGCTATGGAGCCACCTGTTGAATTCAATGAGAAGGATTTTCGCGACGAAGTTGCTAAACTTTATAAATCAATAAAACCGTTATCTGTTGACGAGATTCGTCAAAATGTTGTAAGAGGGCAATATACTTCATCAATAAGAGGTGGAGAGCAGATAAAGGGGTATAGAGAGGAGTCTGGTGTGAATACCTCTTCCACTACTGAGACTTTTGTCGCTATGAAACTTGGTATCTCTAATTGGCGATGGAGTGGAGTGCCTTTCTATATTAGAACAGGAAAACAGATGCCAACAAAAGTATCTGAAATTGTTTTTCATTTCAGGAAAACACCTCACCATCTCTTCTCTTCTGGACAAGAGACTCCTCCTGCCAATCAGTTGATTATAAGGTTGCAGCCAAACGAGGGAATTGTTTTGAAATTTGGGATGAAGGTTCCGGGGTCTGGTTTTGAAGTTAAACAGGTGCCAATGGACTTTACATATGACAAACTTGGAGGTCTTCCGACAGAAGATGCATATTCGCGGTTGATTGAAGATTGTCTTGATGGAGATTCCACTCTCTTTACTCGTAGTGATGCGGTAGAGGCTGCGTGGAGACTATTCGATCCTGTCTTGAAATATTGGAATGATTGTGGTCATAAAGTTCCTCTTTATGGATATCCTGCTGGAACTTGGGGGCCATTAGAGAGTGAAAAGATTATAGAGAATGGTCATAATTGGACAAACCCATGTAAAAATCTAACAAATACCGATCTCTATTGTGAATTATAATTCCAATTAAATGCATTTAAGATTAATGAAAACTGGGAAAGATCTATCTGAAAAAATAAAAACTAGGGTTTTGTCGAAACATTTAGAGAGTGGTAGTAGATTTTCTTTAGCTATCTCAGGCGGAAACTCACCTATTGCTTTATACAAGTTGTGGAGAGATGTGTATAAAGATGACTCTTTTTGGGCTTTAATAGACTTTTATTGGGTTGATGAGAGATGTGTCTCTCCCGATAGCTCCGAGAGCAATTATGGAACCTTTATGAGGGAGTTTTTTAATTATATGGAGATTTCGTCAACGCAAATTTTTCAGATTGATGGAAATCATACTCCTCATCTAGAGTCTAGTCGTTATTCTAATCTCATTAAGAATATGGGAGGTTTTGACTTAATGATTTTAGGTATTGGCGAAGATGGACACACCTCTTCATTATTTCCAGAGAGTGTCAAAAATGGGCAAATTGAAAACAACAATCTATATGATGTTTATCAAAATCCTTACAATGGAAGTATCAGGGTAGGAGCAACGTATAAAACAATATTGTCTGCAAATGAGATCTGCTTTTATCTAAGAGGGGCCGAAAAACGTAAAATTATTGAAAGTGTTCAAAACGATTTTTCATCTACGCTACCAGCTTCATACGTGTTAAACCACCATGCCAAAGCAGAAATCTTTTTTGATGAATAATTAAATATTGATTATTTATT
>JASDTB010000035.1:0-1688 GCA_041441455.1 Bacteroidales bacterium | reverse complement strand
CCTCTCTAGGTTATATGAACTGAGGTCTAAAGCTCTCTTCATCTCCTCATATCCTGTATTGAAAATTACCTTAACTTGCTTAAGGTCAAATGTCTTAAATTGCATTACACTGTCGGTCTCAACTAAAATGTCGCAAAGTTTTTTATCCTCAATTGTATTGGCTCTGAACATAAAATGATATGATCTCTCAGCAATTCCAACAATATTCTTTTTGTATTTTTCAGTAACCAAAGGACTGGCATTTACCCCAATAACAAAATCACACTCATCTCTAATAACAGAAACTGGGAAATTTTTAAAAATACCTCCATCGACATATTTTGTACCATCAATGTCAACAGGTGTAAAGACAATTGGTACGCAGGCTGATGCCATTACCCTTTTGTGAAGTTCACCATCTGAAAAGGTAACACTTCTCCCATTATCAAGGTCAGTAGCAACAATTCTTACTGGAATAGGCAATTCTTCTATTAGTTCGTAATTAATGTGTTTTTTTAAAAATGCAATAAATCCTGCGGTTCCAAAAAAGCCACACTTTGGAATATTCAACTCTACAAAGTCGTTAAAGTCTTTGTTGTAAAAAAGATCACATATTTGATCGGGAGAATAACCAGCCGAATATAGAACAGCCACAACAGCTCCGGCACTTGTCCCTGAGATAATATCTGGCTTTATGCTACACTCCTCCAACGCCTTTAAAGCACCAGCATGGGCAAATCCTTTAACACCTCCACCCGAAAGCGCAAGTCCAATTTTATATCTTTTATCACTATTTCCAATCGCTTTTTGCATAGTACAATTCCATTTAAATGGTACATTAACTAATTATATTTTGCACATCCCTTCATTTGTCTTATAATTGCCCCTTCTAAGTTATAAAAAATATCATCATGAATCACCAAATCTTTAATGACTCTATCAAAGCCTTAATCTTTGACATGGACGGCGTTATTGCCGATACAAAACAATATCATTTCAAGGGTTGGAAAAAGTATCTCGAACAATTTGATGTACACATTGACTATAAGTTTTTTATAGATAAAATGTTTGGTACAACAGGAGCAGACGCTGCAAGAATGTTGATTGATAGAGATATGACAGAAGAGCAAGCAGACATCCACTGTGATTTAATTGATTCAAGTTTTAGAAATGTAATCAAAGACGATCCAGAATTCTTAGAAATTAAAGGTCTTAAAATAATTTTGGATTGGGCAAAAGAGAACAACCTCAAGATCGCATTAGCAACCTCTGCCCCAAGAGAAAATGTTGACTTGGTATTTTCAAAACTTGGAATAAGCGAATACTTTGATGTAATTGCCGATAAGTCAATGATAACTAAAGGAAAACCCGATCCTGAAATCTATTTACTCACTCTAAAACTATTAGGGTTAAAACCAAACCAAGCCCTTGTTTTCGAAGATTCACTTTCTGGTGTAAAATCAGGCGCATCGGCTGGCATTACAGTAATCGGAATCACAAGCGGAAACACCCCACAAGAGTTAATCTCTGCAGGCGCAACCCACACCGCAAACAACTACCTAGAACTACTATAATCCCCCGAATCTCATATAACGCTTCGACTCCTTTTTCAGCTAACCATTAGCTGGTGGTGAGCACCGTATGTTTTTTAGCGAGACGACGCCAGGTTTTTCGGACCAGGCTGAGGACCTGTCCGACGAACGAAGTGA
>JASDTB010000034.1:0-3938 GCA_041441455.1 Bacteroidales bacterium | reverse complement strand
CTTTTCAATTTAACTTTCTATTAATTACAACAATAGTCTCTCTTTAAGCAGCTTGTAACCCGAAGAACTAGCTTTCAAACACATTCCATTCTTCAAATAAACATTATAGCTCTCCTTACCATACTGCTCTACCCTTGCAATCTTCTCAGCATTCACTATACATGATCTGTGGATTCTCACAAACTCTCCTGGAAGATTTAATTCATAGAATTTCATTGTCTGCTCTTTAATATACTTACCAGTATCTGAGTGAATTAAAACATAATCACCATAAGCTTGAATGAATAAAAGATCAGTAAGTTTAACAATCACAATATTGCTACCATCTTTAATCGAAATTTTATCTATTACGCTCCTTTTCTCTACCTCAGAAATTAGCGGAGCAGGCTGATTTTCAACACAAAAATCTCTCTTACATGAAAGTATAGAATACCAAAGCTCAGATACCACCCAGATTAAAATACTAAAGATTAAATAAAGTGGCAAAACAATTATAATATTAATCCACTCTAGTCTCAATACCGAAGTTGATACTAGATACATCACTCCAAATGATACGACATGAGCACCAGTAATAATTGCCAACCTTCTTACGAACGAAAAAGAGAGAGTTCTAAAGAACCAATAAAAATAGATTGAAAGAAATATTGGAGACAAATAAGACAAAGAGAGATAGATTGCCTCATAAATCTCCTTACCTCCATAGAGCCATGTTAGCAAAGACAAGGCAGAGACAATCCCTATAATCAAGACTGCTCCGCCTGCTTTTGTTATGTATGATTCATTAAATGGATGACCCGACATATTTAGCTTTTGATTTCTACACCACCAAAGGTAACACTTCCTCTCAAAACTAATTTATGCGAATTGTCAAAATTTTGTGAATACTGGAATCTTTTATCATCACTACCACCAGCAAGATGTTGTAATTTATTTTCTACCATCCAGTTACTAGGAAGATAAATCTCTATCCCTCCAAAAGTACACTCAATGTCAATATATGTAATCTCATCTTGCAAAGATGTATGTCTAAGGTCTAAAATAGTTCCTCCAAAAGTATTAGACAATTTTGCACCTCTGAATACTGGGTCAAGAACAATTTGCTTTACAGAACCAAATGTGTTTGTTGAATTTACAAAACCATTGTCCGAAGTTGAGCTATACTCTTTCGAGCTAAAACTCGAAACATTCTCCTTGCCTCTATATTCTGGACGTAGCAACTTTGCTAGTATAACCACACCAATAAAAACAAAGATTAATGGCCAATATGTATGTAACCAAATGTATCCAGTACCAGTAATTCTAGGTATTAAAAAGAATAGACCAATACCAATTAATATCCATCCTCCGGTGTGATCTCTTTTTACTATTGATACAGCACCAATTACAATAAGAATCATCTGCCAAGACAAAAAGATTCTATAGATTGAATAATCTAGCATTCCGAGATTTTTCAAAATAATCAGAACACCTGCGGCAATAAACACAAAAGCTGTAGCAATTATATTGATTTTGCTACGCAATTTTTTTCTAGGGTCGTTGTAAACTTGCATAATTTTATTTTGTTAATTGATTTGATTTTTGCTTGCTTTATGGTGCAAAACTATTGTACAAAGAGCCGTATCACCAGTAAAAATCGCTCAAAACCGACAAAAAATCGGTAAAACCGGAATAAAACACGATTAAAATAGCATCATGGGAACAATTTCAACTGACATATTCTCCCAAAAAAGAGAATATTTCGACAATGGAAATACAAAATCGTATGAGTTTCGTATCGAACAACTCAGGAAACTAAAAAAAGCAATCAAAGACAACGAAGCAGACATTCTCTCTGCACTTAAGATTGATCTGAACAAACCCGAGTTCGAAGCATACACAAGTGAGATAGGATTTTTATATGAGGAGATTAGTCTAACAATCAAAAATCTGAAAAAATGGATGCGCCCAAAGAGAGTCAATACACCACTTTCATTGATGCCAGCAAAGAGTCGTATTGTTAGCGAACCATTAGGCGTTGTCCTGATAATTGGACCTTGGAACTACCCATTCCAACTATTAATAGCACCACTGGTAGGCGCGATTGCAGCAGGAAACTGTGCTATCTTAATGCCGTCTGACTTAACTCCAGCAACTTCAAAACTCACCGAAAAAATCATTAATGAGACATTTGCCTCCAATTATATAAGCGTAGTTAATGGACCAGGAGCTATAATTGGACCAGAGTTAATAAATAACAATAAGTTCAACCACATATTCTTCACTGGAAGCGAACCAGTAGGTAAAGCAATTATGAAGATGGCCTCCGAACATCTCACCCCCGTTACCCTTGAGTTGGGAGGAAAGAGTCCCGCAATTGTATTCGAAGATGCCGACATTAAACTCTCTGCAAAGAGAGTTGTTTGGGGGAAAATTTTCAATGCAGGGCAGACATGCGTTGCGCCAGACTATCTAATTGTTCAAAACTCAATCAAAGAGAGACTGGTCAATGAAATAGCCATAATTATCAAGCAGTTTCTTGGCGAAGAGATTCTAAATAATAGAGAGTATACGCATATCCTCAATCAAAAACGATTCAACAAGCTGTTATCATATTTAGAAAATGGAAAAATCCTGATTGGTGGCAGACATAAACTTGAGCTTCTTGCTATAGAACCAACAGTTATTGAATACAATAATAGCGAACATCCTGCACTCAAAGAGGAGATTTTTGGGCCAATACTACCTCTGCTCACATTCGAGGACAAAGAAGAGATCATTCATATTGTCAGAAAAAACAGATATCCACTAGCAACGTACATATTTACCTCAAATGTTGAAAATGAAAAATTTATAATCAACAATATTGAATTTGGGGGAGGAAGTATAAATAATACTATTGTCCATTTAGCAAATCCATCACTGCCATTTGGCGGGGTTGGAAATAGTGGAATAGGAAACTACCATGGAAAAAGAAGCTTCGAAGTATTTAGCCATACTAAGAGCATTCTAAAGAGCTCTACCTTGATTGATCTTCCAATGCTCTACCCTCCTTACTCTATTAGAAACCTAAAGATTATTAAGTACTTTTTAGGTTAAATCTTAGATTAATGTTTTACAGGAGTAAATTTATAACTACCATCACTTAAAACAGAAACCTTGCCGAATGCTGGATATGGAATATGCATTCCAGCAGCGGTTAGGTTATTTTTTACGATATAATCGAATAATTTTTTTCTATTCTCAACAGCTTTTTTCGCATTTGTATCATACACAATTGCCACTTGAGGAAATGTCATTTGGTAATCCATTGCATGAGTCACATCACCCCAGATCAAAAGATTATCAACTTGATAAACTGTGTGACCAGGAGTATGACCAGTAATATACCATGCCTTTATCTTTTCACAAACAATCTCTGGCTTATCAACACCTGGCTCAAAGAGCACTAAATCATTATCGTAATGCTTTAAAACTCTCTTTGCATTTTCGTCTGCCGAAGGATACTCCTCTTTCGAAATATAGATCTTCGCATTGGGAAATGTCTTTTTATTCTCTTTGACTAATACTCGATAATGGTCGCCATGCAGATGAGTAATTAATACTATATCTATCATATCAGGCGACACTCCCGCCCAAGCAAGATTATTAAAGAGTTCGCGTCCTAAACCAGTATCCACCAAAATATTTTTTCCATTGCGTGTCTTAACTAAAAAAGCATTCAATGCAGTTTTAAACAGAGCTGTTGTATCACTTTTATCGAGCATCTCCTTCTCTAGACCAATAAGAACATCCTTTTTATTTGAAAACTGACCTTCAGATAACAGAATCACCTCAGACCTCTTTGTCTTAAAAACAAATGTATTTTGAGCGTAACCACTCGTCATAAATGCCGCCAAACAGAAGATAGTATCCCAAAAAGTGTGTATATCTTTTAACTCACATTTTTGTATGGCAAA
>JASDTB010000033.1:1714-3970 GCA_041441455.1 Bacteroidales bacterium | reverse complement strand
TATATCCTCCCAAATCGTCTGCTCCCTCAACATTTGCCCCTTCATCGAGCAGATATTTTGCCATCTCTGTCTTGTTGGAAATTACTGCCCAATGCAAAGCACTACATATAACTTTTTCTTTGATTCCAAGCGTCTTTGCTTTCTCGAGAATAAGCTTTGCAGCGTCTATGTTCCCCTCTTTTGCAGCATAGTCTAAAGCATTGGGAGAGACTTGATAGGTAGATTGGCGGATTGCGATATTTGCACCTTTGTCGAGTAGAAGTTTGACAACCTCTGTGTATTTCCCAGCAGCGAGCATTAGAGCTGTCTCTCCATGTTTTGTTGTAATATCAATTTTTGCCCCTTTATCAATCAAGATTTTAGCAACTTCTGTATTGTGAACAGAGAGCATCAATGCTGTATAGCCTAGTTTATTTTGAATGTCAATTTTCGCACCCTTTTCGATCAAGATTTTTGCCGATTCTGTGTATGTAAACTTTGGAAATCCTATTGCTAACATTAAAGCTGTGTTACCACCACTTTCATGCAATTTTCCATCCCATAAAATCCAATCATCTTGAGAGTCAATCATAGCTCCTTTGTCTATTAAGAGTCTTACCAATTCGGGAAAAGCTACAGCATTCATCAGATGTTGATATTTCCAAGATCTTTCGGGCTGAGATCTAATATTCCACTCATTAATCCTAATTCCCTTTGTTTCTATCAATAGTTTTGCAATTTCAGGTTGCTTATTTTCAAGAGCTATCGCTAAAATTGTCTCTTTCCCTTGCTTAGTATTCGGATCTACACCTTTGGAGAGCATCGTTCTAACCTCTTCTATTTCGCCTTTATATACTTTTGAGACAATATTCTGTGCAGATAATGAACTGCTTAAGATTAGAAAAAGAGCGGATGCTTTTACTATTAATACAAGTTTAGAGTTCTTCATATAGATAAGATTTAATCAATTCTTAGGCTTTAAAGGTAGTAATATCTTTAATGTTATTGCTATATTTACAAGCAGTAATTTATTTATTATGAAAAAGCTAGTCATTTTTATTGTTCTCGCTATAAGTGCCGAGATATCGGCACAAGTGAAAGAGCTACCGATTAAGACTTCGGTAGATGGAGTTACTATTTTTATGAATGGAGCCCAAGTCTTTAGAAGCAAGACAATTGATATTACTCAAGGGAGTAATGTCTTAAAATTCACTGGTCTCTCCCCTTATGTAGATCCCAAAAGTGTTCAGGTAAAAGTTAAAGGTGGAGTGATGGTTATGTCTGTTAACCATCAGTTTAACTATACCGATAGCATTGCGCGATCTAAAGAGTTGGATGAGCTATCTTCAAAGCTTAGGTCAGTTGATTCAAAAATTCAGCTTGAGAGTGTTAATTCAGAAATCATTAACGATGAGCTGGAGTTTTTAAAAGAGAACAGAAATGTTGGTGCAAAGGGACAAGTAGTTACTTTAGCTGGGCTGAAAGAGGTAGCGACTTATTATTCGGAGAGAGTGACTGCTCTTAAAATGAAACAGATAGACATTTCTAAAAGAATTGAGACTTTGAGTTTAGAGCGCAATGCATTGCAGAATCAAATCAATCAGGTGTCAGGGAAAAAATCAGACCCCATGAGCGAGGTAGTTGTGAAAATGAATGCTCCAGCTCAGACAAAATGTGAAGTAGAACTATCTTATTATGTGAATAATGCCGGTTGGTTTCCAACTTATGACATTCGATCAAAAAGTACAAATGATCCAATCGAGATCATGTATAAAGCTAATATTCATCAAAATACTAAGGAAGAGTGGAACAATGTCAAAATCAAACTCTCCTCTTCAAACCCTAAAACAGGAGGCGTTGCTCCACAATTAAAACCTTATCTTGTAGATTATTATTTAGTCCCACCGAGATACGAAAATTTATTCAGTATATTATCGGGTAAGATTATTGCCTCCGACGACAACTCTCCTATTCCAGGAGCTACTATTTCGGTGAAAAATTCTACAATAAAAACTATGTCTGATGCAAATGGAAATTACTCAATTTCAATTCCATCTGTCGGCAGTGAAATTGAAGTCTCTTTTGTTGGATTCGATCCAAAGACAATAAGAGCAACCACTCCAAATATTGATATTGTACTTACACCAAGCACTTTAATGCTTCAAGAGGTTGCTGGTAGTACAATTCGAGGTAATTCTACTGTTACAGCAAAGAATAAAGCTTTAGCGGAGCCACTTCAAATACCAGTGAATATTCAAGAAGCCCAAACCTCTGTTG
>JASDTB010000033.1:0-1614 GCA_041441455.1 Bacteroidales bacterium | reverse complement strand
TTAGCGGAGCCACTTCAAATACCAGTGAATATTCAAGAAGCCCAAACCTCTGTTGAATTCGAAATAAAGACTCCTTATACAATCACTTCGGACAATAGATCAATAGCCGTAGATATTGATAGGTTGTCATATAAGGCCGATTACGAGTATCTATCTGTTCCTAAATTGGATAAAGATGTATTTTTACTTGCAAAAATTTCTGACTTCGATAAAAGTGGACTACTTGCTGGCGAAGCAAATGTATTTTTCGAAAACACATACGTTGGGAAGACAATTCTTGATTTAGCCAACTCATCAGATACATTGGAGCTATCCTTAGGTCGTGATAACAATATATCAGTAAAGAGAGAAAACATATCCAACAAACGAAGCAGCCAATTTTTTGGTAGCAAAAAAGAGGATGCTCGAAATTGGATGATAAAAGTGCAAAATAACAGATCTAATCTTGTTAATTTAAAGATAATTGATCAGATTCCTGTTTCGCAGAACAGTGAAATTGATGTTGCGATTGAAAACATTTCGGAAGGCATTTTAAATAAGAATAGTGGCGAGATTTCGTGGAACTTAAAGCTCTCTCCAAACGACAAAAAGGAGATTGAAATTAAGTACAAAGTAAGGTATCCGAAAGATAAATCATTGATTATAGAATAAATTTATAGCATGCTCATCAATTCAAGCGGAAATATGGATTAATGTCTAGCTATCATCAAATCAAACGAGAGGATGATGCAATACAACTTTCATTGTTTTAACTTTGTGGAATTAGATTTATTTAAATTATGAGCATAACATTTGAAGAGAGACTAACTGATATTTTAATTGCAATATGTCGGTCTAAAGGTTATTTGATTGGTGAAATTCCTCAAACTGAAGATATTGCCCTAGTATGGAGGGTTTTGGCTCCAGAATATATGGCAGATGCAGTGCCGGAATTTAATCAATATCCTGAGGTGTCGTTATCATGGGCGGCCTATGTAGGAGCAGGAGTTGCCTCGGTTTGGGACGCAAATTGGAATAATTACTCTTCGGGAGAGGGTTTATATCAACTAATTCAAAAACCTAGAGGGTTCGATTGTTTAGATGAATATGTCTCAGAAGAGATGCTTGGATTAAAAACTGACGAGAAAGAGAACAGGGATCTCAAGGATCTTCTCATATCTTGTGCCCAAGCAGCTTTGAATTTAATGAAAAAAGAGGCTGCTGAGGAACAAAGTATTGCAGCTTTTGATATATTTGCAAAGAGTGTCGAAGTCCTCTTTTTGATTGGGTCTTCGTTGGGTTTAGAGATACTTGGCTACAAGATGGAGAGACAAAACTAATATATATGAAAAACTTTAATGTTGCCTATTGTGGTCTATATTGTGCTGAATGTAGATCTTTCAAAAAGGGCTCTTGTCCTGGATGTTACGATAATGAAAAAGCATCTTGGTGTGAAATTAAAAAATGCTGTATCTCTAATGGTTATTCTACTTGTGCCGATTGCACAATTATGCCATTAAATGAGTGTAAAAAATTCAACAATTTCATTTCAAAAGTCATTGGATTTATTTTCCGAAGCGACAGAGCAAAGTGTATAGAAAAAATTAAAGAGATTGGAGTAGAAAAATTCGCATC
>JASDTB010000032.1:0-4029 GCA_041441455.1 Bacteroidales bacterium | reverse complement strand
ATTCCGACAGGTGTATTTTGAATGTCAGCCCTTTGATTCTCAAACGACCTACGTAATGTCTCAAACAATGGTGGTAACCGTTCCGCTTGCCTATCATTTGACGGATAATGTATGGATTTGGGAGGAAATTGATTTCCAGCTGACCTTTGAAGAGGAGTAGGTTCTGGGAAAAATAATAAAGGATAATTATTTGCCATAGAATATTATTTTTTTTGAGAATCTGAATCAGATATATTATTTGCTTTACTTTTTAATTCATTAGATACGATATCTTTCATATTTGAATCAGGCAATGATAGCACATACTGCCTTAATATCGACAATCCAAATTCCTCTAATTCAGCATAATTTATCCCTAATAATTTTTTAGCTATTGTTTCTGATGCATATTCAAACCTAATTTTATGCTTATGCTGAAATTTATCTAGCCATGAGATTATATTAACTCTTGTTGGAATTGGCAGTGATATTTTAATCTGAAATCTTCTCCATACGGCTCTATCTAATAATTCAGGGTGATTTGTAGCGCCAATAATTATAACGTGACTGGGAAGGTTGTCTATTTGCAATAATAAAGAACTGACCACGCGTTTAATCTCTCCTGTCTCATGGGTATCTCCTCGTTCTTTCCCTAGTGTTTCAAATTCATCAAAAAACAGCACGCATTTTCTTGTGCTAACATAATCCATTAGTTTTCTTAATCGTGATGCAGTCTCTCCCAAGTAAGCTCCAACAAGACTGTCGTATTTCACAATATATAATGGTATTAACAAGGCCTCTGCAAATGCCTCTGCTATGGATGTTTTTCCATTTCCAGGAGGACCAATAAGAAGAATCCTGTTTCTTGGCTCTAACCCATAAGAGCGCAACAGATCAACTCTAAATTGCTCTTGAATAAATTGATTTGATAAAGTAACCACTTCTAATGGCAGAATTAAATCAGTCATTTTTTTTATAGGGGTAATTTCGCTAATCAAGTTTTCTGCTCGATAATCTAATGTTACTTTACCATTGGTATTTAGGTTGATGTTATTATTTGAGCTGTCAATAGTTCTATTTTTATTCAACTCATTTTCTATTTTATCAGCCAAAATAGTATGTTGTTTCTTTCTTTCTTCTGAAATGATTGCTTCAGTAACCTTTTTAACCATAGGTTTATTCCCTGTGATAGCATGTCTTACTAAGTCTACTATTAAATCTGCTCTAGCCATTATTTATTTCGTTTTATTGAAAAGTTCTCTTATGTCTATATCAAGTACTTTTGCTATTTGGTAGAATGTCTCTACAGAAGGTTGACTTTCATTTGTACACCAACGAGATATCGTCGCTGCATTTTTACCTAATGAATCAGCTAACCATTTATTAGTTTTCTTATTTTCAGCAAGTACTACTTTAATCCTGTTTATCTGAATGCCCATAGCTAATATAATTGATGTTATTTGCAACAATAATTGCTTTATATATACACTTAGGCAAAAGTACAGATTTAATTTTGAACTACAATGCGCGGGCTCATTATTTATTAGCTTATGTATTGTGAATACGAAACCTATGAATATCTTTTTGACTAACTATAATACTTGATTCATTTTCTCTTTCATTGTTTCTTTATCAGAGAATGTGTAGTAGTGTCGATAGATAGTTTGCGGAGAGTTGCTTGCAAGTTCTGCGACTTGAAGCGGATGAAAACCTTCGTCAATCATCTTGGAGATAAAGCTGCTGCGGGCGGTACCCCATGTCACTCGTGATTTAATGCCGCAGTGGTCGCAAATTTTGCTTAGCGTCTCGTTGATTTTCTCATTTATCCGTTTCACTCGTCCTTAAAGTTTGGACTGAGTAGGGTTGCATCGTTTTATTGTCGGAAAGACGTAATTCATAGATGCCTCGTTTTTGCAACGTTAGATAATCTCCGCTGCTTTATCGATGATTATAACTCGCGCCTGTTTGTCATACTTGGTGCGGTCGTATATTATCATATCGTCTTTGATTTGGTTTCGAGTAAGGAGACAAACATCAATGGCGGACATCCCACCAGCGTAATAGCTAAACAAAACAGGTCGAGATGCAATTGTACTTTTTTTGAGAAGAAGATTCTATCGACAGATTCCAGTTTTTCTAAAGCCAAGTGGGAAGTTGCTTTAGAGGTGGTCGGCCCCTATTTGATATTATCCCCTAAGCACTCGAATGCTTTCATGTCTACACCATAGATGCCTTGCTTCTCAGCATAACGACAGGTAGCGCGCAGGCGGCGGAATTTTTGAGTCAGACCACCTTTGTTGCCGTTCTCTATGCCGACTTTCTGAATATAGAGCGTGTAATCGAGTAAGAAGCACTCATTGATCTCTTTGAAGTAGTAAGAGGATAAATAGCGGTTGTAGACCTCCTGTGTGAATCGAGTAAGTGAGTTTTTATCTCTTTATAAGAACGGGAGTTATTGACACTCGTGATGATTTGCCCATTCTTATATCTTTCTTTGTGGGTAAACTTTTCAATTAGAGAATCGATCATTTGAAGAACAGAGAGTGATTTCACCTCTTCTTTGCGGGTTTGAACTTCGTCGAAGCAGTGCGATAGTTCGACTGGCGACCAAACTCGCCCCTCGTAATCCCAGTCCTCAGCGACTTTCTGATACTGATTTTTCAGTTCGAACAAGATTTCGTTCTTGGCGGTAAGCGTACTGCCATTGCCCTTGAATGATTGGGCCTGATTATCCCAATCCTTAACCGGGACGGAAGCATTAAGCACTTTGGTTACTCGTGCGTAACCTGTTTTGAAGATAATCATTTCGAGCTTGAACATCTTCGGGTCTTTGGGATTTGCTTTCCCTTTGATGTTGATCGTAAACATAAAAATAGAGTGTAGCATTCGTTAGGATTGCGGTTCTGGGGGTCAAAAGACCCACCTTATCAGACTACTTCAGAGTAGTACTTCCCTCCTCAAAAGGTTTAAATCACTCTAAACCGGTAAATGCTAATCAATATCCATATAAAAAGAGACTTACATCAGCTATTGATGTAAGTCTCGTAAAGTAAGGCTGCTCTCACGAGCAGCCTTTTTTTAGAAATAATCACTTACCTAAAACTTTTGAAACTCATTGCCTTACGGCAACCACACCTTGGTTTCAAATTCAATTATATAACAAATTATTATTAATTTAGTTTAGTCCACCCTTTAAAAAGTTGATAAATGAGGTAACATCCAGATTATAGCCAGAAGGCTCAACTAAGTGCTTTTCTGTTGATGGATCGATGATTGCATAATATGGCTGAGCATTAACATTAAATTTATTCATAGCCAAATGAGAATTAATTTTCCCAATTGTTTTTAAAGTTTTACCACTTTCGGTAACAATCCAATCAGATTCGTCTGCCTCCTTTTTATCATCAGCATATAGCGCTAAAATGACATAATTTTCCTTTAATAATGTCAAGACTTCGGGGTCAGACCATACTCTCGCTTCCATTTCTCTACAATTTACACACCCATGTCCAGTAAAATCAATAAAAAGAGGCTTATTCACTTTTTTGGCATACTCTATTGCCTCGTTATATTCAAAGAATCCAATCAAACCATGTGGAAGATATAAAAAATCACTGTATTTTGGTTTTATTCCATCTAGCACTACAGTTGTACTCTCGTCTGATTTTGAGGCGTTTTCATTGCCTTGAATAAAATCCATTGTGGTTATTGGAGGAAGATAGCCAGATAACGCTTTTAATGGAGCTCCCCACATACCAGGAATCATATAAACAACAAATGAGAATGTAATAATTGCAAAAGCTAACCTTTTAACCGACAGGTGTTCAAATTTATCATCATGAGCAAAACGGAGTTTACCCAACAAATAGAGTCCAAGTAGAGAGAATTTTACTATCCAGATTGCTAAATATACCTCTCTATCCAAAAGGCCCCAATGATAAGTTTGATCAGCAACACTTAAGAATTTAAATCCTAATGCTACTTCTATAAAACCTAATACTACCTTCACAGAGTTTAACCATCCTCCAGATTTTGGTAAGTCTTTTAATA
>JASDTB010000031.1:0-4091 GCA_041441455.1 Bacteroidales bacterium | reverse complement strand
CTTTTTTTGTTGTGATTAAAAAAATTGTATATTTGCGGACCTTTTCTCGAGTAGATTAGGAAGTTAATTTATAAAACTTTAAAAAACAGTAAAATGGCTGTAAAAATTCGTCTAGCAAGACACGGTAAGAAGAATTTCGCATTCTTTCACATCGTTGTTGCCGATAGCCGCGCACCACGTGATGGTAAATTTATTGAGCGCATCGGTACTTACAATCCAAACACAAACCCTGCAACAATCGAGCTTAACGGCGAGAAGGCTCTCGACTGGATGTTCAAAGGTGCACAACCTACTGACACCTGCCGCAGAATTCTTTCTTACAAGGGTATCCTTCTAAGAAAACACCTTCAAGAAGGCGTTAAGAAAGGCGCTCTTACTCAAGAGGCTGCTGATCAAAAATGGAATGCATGGGTATCTGAGAAAGAGGGAGCTGTAGCTAAGAAAAAAGCTGATCTTTCTCAATCTTCTCGCAGTGCTAAAAAAGCTGCGTTAGAAGCTGAGGCTCAAGTTAAAGAAGCTAGAGCTGCTGAGGTTGCCAAAAAGAAAATGGAAGAGGCTCAAAAAGCTGCAGAGGCTGCTGCTGAGGCTCAAACAGAAGAGGCTCCTGCTGCTGAAGCTACTGAAACCACAGAGGCTTAATCATGCAAAAGACAGCAACAAAATTGCTGCCTATTGCCAAGGTTGTTAAATCGTTCGGAGCGGACGGAGAGTTGGTAGTTCGATATATACCTGATGCTCCTGAAGATATTAATGAAAAAAAACCGGTATTTCTCTATTTCGAGGAGTTACCGGTTCCTTTTTTTATCGAAAGCGTAAAATCGCGAGGCAACAATCAAGAGGTAATTAGGCTACAAGGAATCGAGTCAGAGAAAGATGTTGAGGAGATCCTTGGAATGACTGTTTATATTGAACAGAGCAAGAAAAAACAGAAAAGCAAGTCCGATAATTCGGATATCTTCGACCCTAAAAATCTTGTTGGATTTGTATTGTATAATCCAGCTGGAGAGTACATAGGAGAAGTTACAGAATTTAACGACTATCCTGGTAATCCTTGCCTATCTTTCGTAACAGAAGATGGCAATGAACATCTCGTTCCTATTCATGACGATTTAATCCTTGGAATGGACGAAGAGAAGGAGTTGTTAGTTGTAGAACTACCTATTGGTCTTCTTGATCTATAGCGGTCTCCTCCAATTTATCGGTCTCCCGCCCTCTTCGAAGGTTAATCTTCGGTTTGTCAGCAGTACCGGTGATTGTCATTGGAATACCAATAATTCCAAGAGGAGGCAGACCTAGTCTGAAATTAAGATTTAACTTACCATCCAACGAAGCCTCTCCCTCAAAACGAGGTCGGAATCCAAAAATTTTCATTTTGGTTCTCTCTATCTTGATGATATTATTTTTGATTTTACTCTTAATCACTACCCCTTTTAGATCTGGGTTGTTTATGCTGTCTCTGCCAGTAGCGCGGCTCACTGCTCCCAATATTTTGTGACCTTTGACCTTCACTCTATCTAATCTGATAAACCCATCTCCTTTCAACGATGGCATAATTGGAGACATATTGTCGTCAAGCTTTCCACCAAGCGCGTAGTCGAGCGATACAAGACCCTCTACAGTAGATGCCGAAGGCACCATCTTTTTGAACATCGGAATCTCGGCGTGGGCTCTTTTTATGTCGAAAGAGTCTGCCTTAACCTTCAGCGAAAACTCTGCGCTTTTTTCTGAAATTGGGGCGTATAATGCGTTGAATTTAAAACGTGCTCCTGCTACTTTAAACGAAGTGTTATTAAGCCCAAGTTTACCATCTTTTAACGAAACAGCTCCTGTAAGTGATGAAATCTTATTTCCAGAGTATTCAACCTCTTTTATATTCGCAGACATCTTTACATTGAGGTTCCTTGGAATCATAACAACTCCTGTTGGAGAAGATACACTTTGAGGATTGGCAGTTGAGTCGGATATCACTTTGGTTAGCGACATAAAATCGTCAATATTAACACGGTCCGAAGATATCTTCACATCGCCTTCGAGCATCTGTCCAAGCACCGAATACCCTATATAATTCTTAGTATAACCATCAACGATGAAGGTATTTGCATTGTACATAATCTTCATTTTGTTTAGTATCGCCTTCTCTTTATCGAAGACTACTTCGGCTTCGGGGATAAAGAATGGGAATGGATAGTTCTCGTTTCTGAACATAAATGCAGACAAGGTAAGTCTTCCCTCGTTATCGAGTTTTTCGTACCTTCCCTTAATCAAATCTAACTGGCTCCCGATTAAGGTTAAGTCGGCATTTAGCTCTCCAACTAAACTAATTCCATTGATTGCAAAGACTTGGTATATTCTCTTCAGATCGACCTCTCCTTTTGCTTTAATGTTGTACTTAAGATTGGCAAAATCAAGAAGATCTGCTTTAAGGTCGAATGGTTTGCCCTCAAATACGAAAGTTAATGGATTAAGAACAACTTTAAGATCCGACAATGTTCCATTTTGAGATTTAATTACCCCTTCGAGGTTAATTTTATCGATTGGCTGAGGATAGAATGGTGTCTGTATAAATCCATTTTTGAAAGATAGGGCAACATCTGTTACAGGAATTATGTCGCTCTTTGTATCAAGTTTTCCGTCTGCTATAGCGTTAAGGTTTAACTCTCCTTTCAAATCGTATCCAGGGAGACTTATCGATTTAGAGAGCACTCCTAAATTAATCGCAGATTTAATATTTGCCTTTATTTGTGGCAGCTTCAATCCTTGAACAGAGAGATCTATATTTGTTTCTCCATTGCCAATTTTAAATGAAGATGATTTAATGTCGATGATTGTATTGTCGGGGTTCAATGATGGAATTGCCAAAGAGACGGATAGATTTATTTTTTCCAAAGGTATTTTAGCAGCTTTATGAAGTATATAGCCATCTTTTATGGATATCATCATTGACATATCTGGAGCAGTTCCTAATGAGTCGTCAAAAGTCCCTGCTATCTTTATTTCCGCAGCCCCTTTTCCCTTAAACTTGGTATCGCTGTACCATTGTGAGTATTGTTGTGGCACTAAGGAGAAATAATTTTCCAGAGCAGTTTCGGGTGCTGTAACAGTTATATCTGTTCTCACCTTCTCTCCCGACATCTCGACCTCTCCTCCAAACAAAAGCGGCATCTTATTTATCGATGCGGACTTACATGAAAAGATTAGCAGTGATTTTGCAAGATCGTATGAAAACTCAGAGTCAATAGTGACTCTTTTATTAGAGACATACTGTTGTGATTGGTATGAAAAACTCACACTCTCGGCACTCATCGATGACTTGATTTTAAAAATGTCTGCCATATAAGATGCTCTCCCTTTAAAATCAATCCCCTCTATTGAGCTTTGCGCTCCAGAAGGACTATCATTCAAGGTGATGCTGCAATTTTTTAAAATAATCCTCTCGATGTCCGCCGCAGCCGATGATTTGTCTGATGCGGCAGAAGCCTTGTCTGATGTGGCAGAAGCTTTATCTGATGATGTGGAATCGGCGCTCTCTTTCATGACCATAAAATTCCCATTGCCTAAAGAGTCTCTTTCGATTTTAATTCTGGCGTCTGTTAAATAGATTGCCGAAATCTTTATATTATCGCTGAAGAGCGAGAGCAGATTGACTCCAAAGCCAAGCTCTTTGCCCGAAATAAGAGTGTCTGCGCTGAAAGGGGCAGAGCCCGTCGCGCTAAAATCATTCAGAGAGACAGTCAGTTGTGGGAAATGCCTAAAGAAAGATACAGACATTTTCTCAAAATTAATCTGAGTGTTTAATGAATTATTAAGAACTTTTTTAAGGTTCTCGGTTACCTTCTCTGGGAATAATATTGGGAGCAGGACTAGAATTGCGACCACGCCCGCAACGATAATCGCTGCATATTTTAAACTCTTTTTCATGGCAGTGTTTTACGTGAATTTGTGAATACAAACGATATTACGCGAAGTTAGTTCAATTTTTTCATTCGCATAATTCTAACAATCATTTATAGATAATCAATTTTGAAAAAAACACCTCTGGAATTACTAACTTAGTTGGGACACAATGTTAAGTACAAAAGTTTACTTTTGTG
>JASDTB010000030.1:0-4139 GCA_041441455.1 Bacteroidales bacterium | reverse complement strand
TGCTTTGAGTGGTGTCATATCTTTTTGAAACAAAGGTAAAGTCATTGATATTACCATAAAACACGGGGCTCAATGGACGGTTACATCTCAAGTTAGTAACAAAAACTTAAATAGTTGAATATATGACGGTTTTAAAAAGTCTAGCAGACTGAAGAAAAATGCAAAAAATTCTGTTTTTCAAATTATTAGCAAAGAGAGGATGGAGATAATAAGAATGGGAAATGGAGAATGAGGGATGGAGTATGGAGATAATAAGAATGAGAAATGGAGTATGGAGATAATAAGAATGGGAAATGGAGAATGAGGGATGGAGTATGGAGATAATAAGAATGAGAAATGGAGTATGGGAAAAGGAGAGAGGGCTACTAAAATGATTTTAGTTGCCCTCTTTTTAATTTAATTATTGTGCATTTAATTATAGTTCGAATTAAAGTTCGAACTGAACTCCGAGTGTCCATCTTGGAACTTCTAATGGGATTTGTGTGTTATCGAACATATCTGTTAGGCGGTATCTTGTGTATATGCTTACACCTTTGACTGTAATAGAGCCTTGAAGACCTGCTGCAAATGGGCTGAATTTTGAACCATCGCGATATTTGAACTTCTCTTTCTCACCGTTGATCATGGTCTTTACTTTGTATCGTTTACTGAAAGCATAGTCTAAATATGCTCCAAAGTCGATATGTACTGGTCGGCGGCTATTAAGTGGGAATAGATAGAATCTTGTATTAAGACCGGTTCCGATATTGTCTGTTCTAAAATACTCTCTAAAGACTTCGCCTGGAACGTTTGATACGATAGTGTTATTTGCTGCGGCATTTTTAAGTCTATAAGTATGAGAGGTATATTGGAAGTGAGTTCCGATTGCAAAAGCTTTTGCTGGGCGATAGAGATATCTCCATCCAAATTCTAGATTGTATGAATTTCCGTAGTAAACAGGTAGATATGCCTCCTCTTTAGTATTTACTGCAAATCCAACACCAACATAAAACTCCTCAATATTACGGTATCTCTTTTTGTTGTTCTTCATTGTATAGTATTGGAAGGTATTCTTCTTGAGACTATCATTGGAGTTAACACTGATAGGTGATTGCAATTTGAATTCCATGTCTCCAATCTTAACTGAAGTTTGAGCTTTCAATGTTGCGACTGTGCAAAGTGCAGCTGCTATAAGTATTGTCTTTTTCATATAGTAGTAAGTATTTAATCAATTAAATTGTCGTTTATCGATTTTGTATTGTTTTTATAGCTTTAAAATTATCTTTTATCGCTTTTGATTTTAATGCCACCATTCATAACGGCACTTGTTACGGTCTTATCTATTTCACCTAAAATTGAGATTACGGTGAAAGTGCTATTGTCGGAGGTCATAAACAGAAGTACTCCTTTGTTGCCTTTAATCATGTACATCTCCATCTTTTCGTCGCTATTATCAACTTTGATAACTCTTGTAAAGTTCTCCGAAGCGATGAGTGCATCTAGATCTCTTTTAAGCATGGCTCTAATTTGAGTCCCATTTTCTGTGGCTGTATTTGGCACATTTAGAATTCTCAACTCTGTAATCTTACTAAGTAGATCTTTTGTCTCTTGATTGTTGCCACCTCCCATAAAATCTAGTAGAGCTGGAGATATTGTAATTGATTCAATCGATCTTTTCTTCTCGTACTTGTCGAAAATGTCGTTTATCTGCTTTGTTTGAGCAATAAGTGCAGCCGGTAAAAGGACTACGATGAGTGCTAGTAATGCTATCTTTTTCATATTTAAAATTTTTATTTACTTGTTATTGGGGGTCGAAGACATCGATAACATATTATTGACTTTGTCTAAAGAAGACATTGCATCATTAACCTTCGACAGCTTATCCAGTGATTCAACATTTGTTCCCACTTTGGCCATTAGTGAGTTCAGTTTTTCTAGCTGGTCGTCTGCCTTAGATTTTGCCAATTCATTGTTATTAACAGATATCCCGTTTATCATTAATTTCAGTTCATTTTCGTTCTGCTGAGGCCACATCAAAAAGGTAAATAGGACTAGTGATGCTGCTGCCATTACAGAGGCTATTCTGAAAGTAGTATTTCTGTTGATTCTAAATTGTCTCTTTACTACTCGTTTATGATCATGGTCTGCCTCATCAGCAAAATATTCGAACATTGGAGCTATCTCAGCAAACTCAGGATCGAATTGTCCCGAAGTAAAATATGCTCTCAAAGCCTTCTCCTCTTGAAGAGTCGATGTCCCCTCGAAATATTTATCGAGCATCATTTTTATTGTTTGTTTTGTTAGCTTTTCCATACCGTCTGCAATTTTTCACGTAATTTTTGTCTCGCTCTTGAAAGAAGGGTGCGGACATTTCCCTCTGTAGTTCCTAGAATTTCTGCGATTTCATCCATCTCATACCCCATAATATCCCTCAGTCTTACTGCAATCATCTGGTCTGCTGGCAACTCCTCCATCATCGCTTTCACTCTGTTTAGCTGATCCTTGCTCTCGAGCGTCTCGTAGGGATTAGTCTCTGCGTAGACTCTAAAGTTTGGATTCAATTCTGCTGTGTTGTTCTTTTTCAGCTTTAAATAGTCGAGGCATACATTTTTTAAAATTTGGATCGTTAATGCCTCAGCGTTTCTTATGACATACAAGTCTTGACTCTTCCAGAGTTTAATAACAGCCTCTTGAACCATATCATCGGCAGTGGATGCACCATCCCCTACAAACCCCTTTGCAAAATGCAGTAAACGAGGTCGAAGCCGTTCAATTGTGTTATTAAATTCGTGTGCAGTCATGTAGTCCTGTTGTCTTTCTGATTTTAAGACGAACAAATATATTTTTTTGTTACAACAAAATTACAATTCTTAGAAAATCTTGAAGGATTTTACAGGAGTACCTGTAAATGAGATAAGATCGGCGATAGAGGCAACCTCTATTCGTTCAGACGCTTTAATGACCACTTTAGCACATGCTTCGGCATCGTCTCCTGCCCTGTGGTGGTTGAATCCAATGCCCATTCTACCGCACAATTCACCTAAAGAGTGACGAGGAAATTCCCTCCAAACTCTTCTAGATAATTGACAACTACACATATAACGAAAATCGGGCATCTCAAGATCGTAATGAGAGAGAGTTGCCCTTAGAACACCAATATCGAAAGGGGCATTGTGGGCAACAATTAGCTCCTTGTTTATATAATCTCTAATTTGGGAATACCATAGCGTATCGAAAGTTTCTGCATCTTTGACCATCTCGGAGCTAATTCCGTGCACCTGCTGATTCCAACGATTCATGTATGGGAAACATTGCGGTTTAATCAGCCAAGACCTAGTCTCAGAAACCACACCATTACGGACAACACATACACCTATCTCGCAAGGCATATTGCCATGAGCAGTTTCAAAATCAATCGCAACAAAGTTCATATCAAGCCTTCCAATAAATTTTTCTTTCACTAAGTACAGCTACTAAAGCCATCATAAATAGAACAAAGACAGCTGCCGAGACAACTCCCAACCAAGGCAATTCAGCAGGAAATGCTGCTTTATAAATTACAATAAGACCTGTTATTTTAAATACAGGTATGAGAAAGGAGTTAAAAGCAATATAACTCATCAACGGATTGCTACCAGAGCCAGAAAAGATTCTTGTTATATATGATTTAGGAAGATACAAAGCTATATACTCAGCGAACCACAATAATACCACACTAATAGAGAGAGTAATAAAGCAATACGACATTGTGCATGGAGACTTTTGAATACCACCCTCAATATAATCGGTTAAAATCCCAATTACGGTAAACAGGGCAACAATCGTAAACATCTTTTTATACTGAGGATAATATTTATTAATCATCAAATAAAATGCAAATAAGAAGACGGTCGATACTCCGAGATTGAGGATGAATAGTTTCATATAAAACGCATAACACAACCAACCAGTAAATACAACCAATAACGGGAAGAAAAGATGATTGATTTTTAACCTTTTATCTGGCTGCAAAAAAACATTATTCTTCTCTTTATCAGCCAAAAGCATATCGCCTATGATAGTCGCAGGAATTAATATCATTAAAAAAAGAATGTACTCTAAATTAAAGATCCATCTTATAGACTCAATCGAATATGCTTTTTGAGCAAGGTCGAAATACA
>JASDTB010000029.1:893-26820 GCA_041441455.1 Bacteroidales bacterium | reverse complement strand
ATAGCTTTTGCTTGAAAACTGAGCTTCAAGCTAAGATTCAACTTCAAACTAAGATGTATCAAATACAAATACATGTGATGTTCCGGACAGGGCGAAGCGCAGCTGAGCATATAAATTGCGAAGCTCCATATTCGCGAAGCGTAGCTGAGCTCATAACTTGCGAAGCACAATTATAATCAAGAAGTTATGCCTGAATTAAACCCAATAAAATATATGTATCTTCTGAACAGGTCATTATAATTTATGTCTACACTATTGCAAGAGCTATACAGCTGTTTATCTGTGCGTTATGCAAATTCATGCAGACCAGGGGGTGTCTGGCAGACTACCCATAGTCTGACGGGAAATGCAAAACGCCTTAATATTCTTTAAGTTAGCAGTGAAGACAAGAAGGTGAGATAGTGAGAATTAGAGAAATTTAGGAACAGAGGAAAAGAGGGATATGGGGATATGGGGATATGGGGATATGGGGATATGGGGATATGGGGATATGGGGATGTAGGAATGTAGGAATAGAAGACAGGAATATAGAAATATAGAAATATAGAAATATAGAAATGTAGGAATAAAGGAATAGAAGACAGGAATATTGGAATATAGAAATATAGGGAATAGGATTATAGAAAGATTGAAAGAAAAGAAAAGAAAAGAATAGAAGACAGGTGGTAATGATAAAGGGCAACTAAAATCTGTTTAGTTACCCTTTTTTTGTGGAGATGGGCGGACTCGAACCGCCGTCCAAACAAACCATCCAAAAGCTTTCTACACGTTTATTCTGCCATTGTTTTTCGAGTAGTGGCTGTCGACAGACAGACCATCACTACCTTATCCTCTTTATCTTAGGGCGCCTTAGAGGAGTAAGCACCAGCATCCCGTTTGAATGATACCCCATTTGCCTCGGCATAACAGGCTTAAAGCCGGGCGGGATACTCGTCACGGCCAGACCTAGCTGGCGGCGATAAAGCGATTAAGCTTAGCTTAATTACGCAGCGAGTGCATAGTTGTTGTTGCCAGTTATGGCTTGTGACCCGGGATTTACGAGCCGGCCTCACAGCGCTCGACGTGCTTACTTTCCGATTCAGAATGCTGTCAAAACCAAAACATCCCCGTAAGTATGATATAAAATCAAGTCCGCAAAAGTATGAATTTTTTTGCTTTAAAACTACCGCTTCGAAATAAGTTTGATGATATAAAAGTAAAGTAAAAGTCTTACAGTTATTTGATAAGGCGGAACAGTCTCTCAAAAAATCATTTGATAAGACGGAACAGACCCTCGAAAAAGGAGACAAGACCAAGAACGACGATGATTATTCCTGAAACACGATTAATCATTAGAAGCTGTTTGAGTCTGAATTTTTTTCTGAAGACATTTACCGATGTGCTAAGAGCAAACCACCAAGTTGCACCTCCCAGAAAGACTCCCCAAAGAGTTGCAGAGATCAGACTGCGAGCAGACTGTCCATCTATGTCGAGACCTACAAAAGCGAAAAGACCAAGAATAAGAAAAACAGCTCCAGGATTAGTTACTGTCATGATTACAGCAGAGAAAAAGTCCTCAAAATGGCGTTTGCCACCAGTGCTTTGTCTGATCTGTTTAACAGGATTCGTTAGATAAATCTTAAGGCCAATAATAACAACAGCCAGACCACCAAACATCAAAACACCAGTTTCGTATTCGGTAACAAAATCCTGAATAAGTGCCAAGGAAAGGATTGCAAATGCGGCAAAGAATGTATCAGACACAGCAGCCCCCAACCCTGTGATGAACCCAGAATTTCTACCTTTACTTAAGGTCTTTTGAACACACATGACGCCTAGCGGGCCCAATGGAATTGAAGCACCTAAACCGACAATAAAACCTTTGATGAAATTTAACAGCACAAATTCTTATCTTTGTAAACAAAATGAATAACTATCTACAAAAATAGTAAAATAAGACTAAAAAGGAGATAAATTATGACTAAAAAGGAGAAAAAATTTAAATTAATACTATTTATTTTATTTGCAATCTTGATATCAGTGCCCTTTTTAGTGCCTCATACTGCGCCTCTTTCACTAATCTCCTTTAGTCCACTTTTACTTGCTGAGAGCTTTTTTAAAGGCAAAATGGCTTGGATAAATTTTTACTTACCCTTTTTAATCTGGAATTTAGCTACAACCTATTGGATTTATAATGCGACAGTAGCAGGAGCTGCAGCGGCTGTTATTGCAAATGCATTACAGATGTCATTGATATTTATGTTGTTCAGATGGTTTAAAAAGAGAACAAACGAAAAGCTGGGCTACATGTTTTTAATTATAGCATGGTTGGCTTGGGAACATTTCTACTTCGATGCAGAGATCTCTTGGCCATGGTTGACTCTCGGAAATACACTTGCAACATCTCACTACCTCGCTCAATGGTACGAATATACAGGAACCTTAGGTGGCTCGCTTTGGATCTTGCTTGTAAACGTAGTCTTATTTAGAATAATGAGAGACAGGAACATGTTTGCAAGATTTGGAGTGATGCCTCAATCATTAACTCTCACTGGCAAGTCAATCAAAATCCGCACAGCATTGGCAGTTCTATTAATAGTTGTTCCAATAACCATTTCACTATCAAAATACTACACATACAAAGAGGTAGGAGAAAGGAAACAAGTAGTTGTCTTACAGCCTAACATAGATCCTTATAATGATAAATTCGCAGGAATGAGTCAAGCTCAGCAAGACGAAATCTTGCTTACTCTTGCAAAAAACAGCTCTGAGCTATCGACAGATCTAATTGTAGCTCCAGAGACCTTTACTTCTGGAGTATCGGAAAATGCCCCAATGAGCCATGAAACTTCAGTTAAACTGGTAGATTTTTTAAAGAGCAGACCAAACACAGATCTCCTTTTTGGAGCGACAACATATCTTGTATATGGATTAAAGGATAAACCTACTTATACGGCTCGCCAATCGGATTACGGATGGTATGACGTCTTTAATACAGCCATCTACACCGACTCGTCAGCAAATTTTAAATTTTATCACAAATCAAAACTTGTTGTCTTGGTCGAGTATCTCCCATATCCTCAATTCCTCGATTTTATCAACTCATTTGCAATCGATTTGGGCGGAGCTACAGGAAGCTACGGAACACAGAAAGAGAGAGATGTTTTCAAATCATCAAATTCAAATATTGTAGTTGGAGCAGCTATCTGTTACGAATCAATTTATGGAGACTATTATAGAGAGTATGTGCAAAAAGGTGCAAATTTGATGACCATCATCACTAACGACGGATGGTGGGGAAACACTCCAGGGTACAACCAACATCTAAGATACGCTTCGCTTAGAGCAATTGAGACAAGAAGAGACATTGCTAGAAGTGCAAATACAGGTATCTCTGCCTTCATAAATCAAAAAGGAGACATTGTCAGCCAGACAAAATGGTGGCAACCTGCGTATTTAAAAGGAGAGGTGACCATAAATGAAAAAATCACCGTATTTGTGAAATACGGTGACTATATTGGAAGAATTGCAACATTTGCATTAATCCTTTTTATAGGACTTATAATCCTTGTAATTATCAGGAAAACACCTTTTAAATAGAGCAGATGGTGATTCAGTAAACTCACCAACTCCAAGAGTCTCCCATTTACTATTAATTGCCTCTATTGTTGAGTTAGAACTAAGAGCATATTCGGGCCAGTCGCGAGTAAAGCCTTTGTAGCCCTTGCTTTTAGATCTGCAATCTATAACTAGCTTACCATCAACATAAGAGGAATCTCTAACAGGATCGAAGTTGTTGCCTAATAACCACATCGCAAAATAATCATTTTTGGCAAGTCTCTCATTGTCTAAAATAATATTTACAATACCAAGAAGCTCATCAACATTACTTGTGAAATGAAGGGTTTTAAGATTGCTAATTGAAGAGTTTTTAACAGAACCTCCCTCTTCGTCGAACTTAACGGTAGCATCAATCATGATTTTACCACCATATCCACACTGTTGCGCTGCATGGTCCAAAACATCCATCGGACCTCTGCTAAAGTGAGTGTCACGCTTAGGAAGATAATTTTGTTGAATACATTGTAGCAGCTCTTCCCTGTCCCTCACATCCACATCTGCGTCGGTTACAATCATCATTTTATTAAACATCATCTGACCTGCTCCCCATAAAGCATGGGCAACCTTTATTGCTTGACCAGGGTAGCTTTTTTTGATACTAACCACAGCAATATTGTGACCAACACCCTCTTCTGGAAGATACAGATCATGAACCTCCGGAGCCATTGTAAACTTAATAGGAGAGAGGAAGATCTTCTCAGTTGCCAACGCAATGTACTTATCCTCTTGAGGAGGAATACCAACTAACGTTGCAGGGTAGATAGCATCTTTTCTGTGCGAAATACAAGTTATATGGAACGTTGGGTACATGTCTGGTAAAGAGTAGAATCCTGTATGGTCACCAAAAGGTCCCTCAATAACAGGCTCTGCATTTTTTTCAATGTAACCTTCTAGAACAAAATCGCAATCAGCGGGCACTTGCAGGTCTTGAGTAAGACAATCTACCAGCGAGACAGCTTTATTTCTTAGGAACCCAGCAAAAAGGTACTCATCAATTCCATCGGGAAGAGGTGCAGTGGCTGCATAAGTATAGACTGGATCACCTCCAATGCAGACAGCTACTGGAAAGCGATCGTTCTCACATTCTGCAAAATGACGAGCACCAGTCTTGTGACGATGCCAATGCATTCCCGTTGTATTCTCTGTAAAAACTTGCATTCTGTACATTCCAACATTTCGAATACCAGTTTTCGGATCTTTTGTATGGACTAGAGGTAAGGTTACAAACCTTCCACCATCGAAAGGCCAACATTGCAAGATTGGTAAACGGCTCAGGTCGGGTTTGTAAAGAATAACCTCCTGACAAGGGGCGTGACCTTTGTGTCTTTTTGGAAACCACTCCGATGCCTCTTTTAATTGAGGGAGAAGTTTGATTTTGTCTAATAGAGAACTTCTTGGTTGAAGGAGATCCTTCATCAGATCATTCATGATTTGAGGAATCTCGTCGATAGACTCAACTCCAAGAGCCGCAGCCATCCTCTTTTCCGACCCCATCATATTGGTAAGAACGGGGTAATCTGTGCCTGTATTCTCAAACAAAATAGCCTTTCCGCCTCCAGGTTGTTTAGAGATTCTATCTGTTATTTCAGCAATCTCCAATACAGGATCTACGAACTCTTTAACTCTAATAAGTTCTCCTTTAGATTCTAAAAAATCTACAAAATCTTTTAAACTCTTGTACATCGTTATCTCGAGGCCTCCTCGACTAAGTAAATTATTGAATTATATGTTATTCCACTATGTTTCGACAATCCTATCTCACAAGTTCTACTAGTAGCATAGCCCTGAACACAATCTTTAGATTGCTCTCTCAGCATTCTCAATCCGTGTTTATTAAGTTCAGGAAGGATGAACCCTCTATCCCCAGCAAAACCACAACAGTTGCTTTCATTTACAACAACTTCACTTGCGCATAAACGAGCTAGGTCATAAAGATATTTGTCTACCTCCATCTTCTTAGCACTGCAGACTGCAAAGACGGCTACTTTTTTATCTAGTTTCTTGATTGATAGATGTTCAATAACATGCTTCATTATGAATTCAGCAGGCTCATACAGCTTTAATCTCTCACCCATATTTGTTTGCATTGTGTATAGGCAAGGGCTCATATCGCAGAGAACCGGATATTTTCCATTTTCAGAAGCAGTGTTTAGAGCATCCTCCAATTTGTCTGAAGCAACTTTACCAGCCTCTTTAAATCCCTTACTTGAGAATGCCATGCCGCAACAAAGAGAGTTAAGATCTTTAGGGTAGATGATTTCAAAACCAGCTCTCTCTAAAAGAATCTTTGTAGCCTCAGTGACTTGCGGATCTCCAGAGTGATCTTTCGAAGTACCCATACTCCTGGTTATACAAGATGGGAAATAGACAACCTTTCTGTCGCTATTTTTATTCACATTACTATTTGTGTCAATCTTTGATGCCCCTTTAGGGAAATATTCATTCCACAGAGGTAATGCTCCACCAGTAATTTTATGCATACCTGTTGCTACAGCACCAAATACCTTTTTACCAGCCGCAAGTCTCATTAAGTGAACAGCATCGAGTCCAAAGCGCATAACGCCTGTAACTTTATCCATATTCGAGGCCACCTTAACAGCGATCTTCTCTTGACCTGGAGTATGCGACTCATGTCTCAACTCTTTAACAAGTTTACCAGTATCAACCTTTACAGGACATTTAACATAACACAAACTATCAGTAGCACAAGTGTCTAGCCCTGAATAGTCGTATAGATTTCTCATCTCAGCTGCTCTATGTGGCTCTTCTCCTGTCGAAGAGAGACGCTCCATTTCGCGATAGACAGCTATCCGTTGACGAGGAGACATTGTAAAACCTTCGGAAACGCACACACCTTCGCAGAATCCACACTCCATACATTTATCAACAGTCTCCCTAACAGAAGGGATAGGCTTGAGGTCTTTTAAATGTGCCTTAGGATCGTCATTTAAAATCACACCAGGATTTAAAATCCATTTTGGGTCAAAAGCAATTTTTACCCTTTTCATTAAAGCATAAGCATCTGATCCCCACTCTTTTTCAACATAAGGAGCCATGTTTCTGCCAGTTCCATGTTCAGCCTTCAATGACCCTCCATAATTCTCAACAACAAGGTCAGCCACATCGTCCATTAAATTACTGTATCTTTCAACTTCGCTGTCGCTACCAAAGTCTTGGTTGAACATAAAGTGAAGATTTCCCTCTAAAGCATGACCGAAAATAACAGCATCGTCATACTTATGTTTGACAAAGAGCGACTGAAGAGCAAGTGTTGCTTCAGCAAGCTTTTCGATAGGAAAGCAGACATCTTCGATGATTGCAGTAGTGCCAGATTTTCTCATTCCTGCGACGGTAGGAAGCGTCTCTTTTCTAATTTTCCAAAGTGTTGCCTGCTCTTTTGGATCGGTTGTAAAGTAGAAAGGAAGTTCAGATCCAATATATTGGATAGATTCTAGAATCTCAGATGTGTTTTTCGATAATGTCTCTTTATTAGACGCCCTTGTCTCTATCAAAAGACCGCAGGCGGTAGGAGAGACGGTTTTTAGATAGTCAGGAACGCCTTTTGCCGAGTCTACTGATCTGATTGCAGCTCTGTCGATTAGCTCAACTGCAGAGACTGGCTGTTTTTTCAAAATTGTAACCGCATTACAAGCAGACTCAATGTTTGGATAGATGACCAAAGCTAACGCCTTTTCTGGATGCTCAATTACAGTATTGTAAGTGATATCGGAGATAAAAGCAAGGGTTCCTTCCGATCCAATCATAAGGTGTTTTAAAATATCAATACCTTCGGAGTAGTCAACAAAAGCGTTAAGACTATATCCAGTTGTATTTTTAATCTTGTACTTACGTTTTATCTTTTCTCTAAGTGGCTCATTTGTATTGATTTCGGAAGAGATTGATTCAAGCTCTTTTAATAGAGATGAGTGGCTCTCTTTAAAGAGCTCTACACTCTCTTTCGATCCCGTATCTAAAACAGTTCCATCAGCAAGGATTACACGAATGTCGGCAATAGTTTTATATGAATTTTCAGAAGTACCACAGCACATTCCGCTCGCATTATTTGCTGCTATTCCTCCAATCATTGCACTATCAATCGAAGCAGGGTCTGGACCAATTTTTCTGCCATATTTTGATAAATATCCATTCGCTTGATATCCTCTGATACCAGTTTGAAGTCTTATTTTAAGACCATTATCTAAAATTGAATGCTTTTTCCAACCGTGCGAAGCGACAACTAGAACAGAGTCGCTGATAGCTTGACCCGACAATGATGTTCCGGCAGCTCTGAATGTAACAGGAATATCTAATTCGAAAGCCTTTTGATTGACAAGAATTATCTCCTCCTCGCTTTGAGCGAGTACAACAAGTTTCGGGATGAGTCTGTAGAAAGAGGCATCTGTACCGAAAGCCAGAGTACTTAGGGAATCGTGACGAAGTCGTTCTTTTGGGATTTGTCTGGATAGTGCTTCGTAAAGCTGTTTGTACTTTCCGGTGATCATTTCAGTAATTTTTCTAAAGTAATTGTATTAATATCTTTTGCTATGATTTTCTTATCCTTGTCAAGTAGGTATATTGTTGGTACAGAACTTAAATCGTATTTGTCGAACATCTCAGATTCTCTGTCGGTATCGTGCAGCCAAATATAGTGTGGATTGCCTTGAGTACTATATTTTATAAATCCTGTTTTATCACGCCCAGTATAGACTAATACAACTTTTAGATCTCTGTTTTGACTCATTTCAATTATACGTGTGATATCCTTCAGATAGACCTCGCAAATTTTACACTTAATGTCGAAAAACATTAAAATAGTATTATCAGCATTGATCTCAGAGAGTCTCATTGCCATATTTTCAGAGGTAAATAGTTTGAGATCACTTGTCTTCTCTCCAACAGGATTTCTCATTGCCAATGATGCAGAATAGATAATATCATTGTAGATTTTAAGATCAGCCTCCCAAAGATTTTTAAATGGTTCTATGTAATTCTTAACCATAAATGGCATTGACGTTTGAGCAGATGGATCAGAGTTGAATCTTAAATAGAGATAGAGCTCTCCAAAGATGTCTCTGTAGAGTTTTGGGGATGACTTACTCTTTTCGAATAAAAGTCCAAAAGCCGCTTTTCTTTCAGTTGAATCTGATAGGTTATACTCCTCAAAATAGTTGTCAAAAAAATCTACTAATTCTACGACTGATTTATCGGATTTATTTTTGAGAGAAGATAGTAATTGAGAGAGAGACTCTCCTTTTAAATTTCTTCCAACAATCTTTTTATTTTCGTCGAGTAGAAAAACTTGTGGTGTTGCTAATACTGCATATTTGCGTTGAAAATCTGATTCTAGTAGTGAATCAGAGACAAAGTAAAAGTTAATTCCAGAATTATTTAAGTCGCTAAAGTTCTCTTTAATGTATGCTTTAGCCTTTTTTTCAGAAGGTTGTGTATAGACAGCAAACACGCTAAGACCGAGGTCAAGATTGTTTAAGAGCGCTTTTTTGAAATAGGGCATGTCTGCTTTACAAACTTTACACTGGTCATCATAAAAGTAGACAATAGTATAGTTACTTTTAATGCCTCTTAGTGATACTTTTTTTCCAGATGTATCGCTCATCTCAAGTTCTGGAGCATCCATTCCTATAAGCGAAGACTTATTGAATTCAACAAACAGATTGATCATCATAAGGGCCTCTTGACTTAACCCTTTGATCTTACCATTTAGAATATAGTTTGTTGCAATGTGAATTGCTGGAGCCTCCATTCCCATGATGGATGAGCTATTGAAAAGGTCGAAAAGATATCTGGCAACATATGAGCGTACTATTGTGTCTTTGCTGAGATTGATTAATATGTCAGAAGCCTTTGATAATGAATCAGGTATTGGTGGTGTCTGTTTTAAATAATCTAAAATAAACCCATTTAGTTTTTCGATATAGTTATTTGCGTTTTTAGTTGTGTCCTGCATCTTCTCTGTCGAGTATGCAGAATTTGAGCAAAGTAGCAAAGAAGCTACCATAGTCAAGATCGCAAGTCTAATCTTCATTTTACTCTTTTTTATAATCTTTCAAGTCTACACCTTTTGGCATAAACTCAGATGCATCTCCTCCATTCTGCAACACATCTCGTACCACAGTAGACGAGATGAAAGAAAATTCGTGTCCCGAAGGTATGAATACAGTCAGAACATCGCTATTCATTTTTGTGTTTGCTTGTGCAATAACTCTCTCTAATTCAAAGTCAGTGGTTGTTCTTAAACCTCTGATGATAAAATTTATATTATTCTGTCTGCAGAACTCAACGGTCAATCCAGAATAGGAGGTTACCTCAACGTTTTGTATATGAGCAACAGATTTTCGAATAATATCCATCCTCTCTTCTACTGTATAAAATCCCTTTTTTTGGACATTATATCCTACAGCGATAATCACTTTATCGAAGAGTCTCAACGACGAGATTAGGATGTCTAAATGTCCTAGGGTGAAAGGGTCGAACGACCCAGGAAAAACAGCTGTTCTCATAATTTTAAATGTCAATAATACAATCAAAAACAAATGTTGCAGGACCTTTCAGCTGAATGTCCCTATATATTCCAAACCCCTCTTTCTTGAATGAGACCTCCAGTTTGTCGCCAAGAGCCTCAATTTTAGTAGTAATCAGTTCCGAAGATCTTTCACATGAGTTGTATCTTTTTTCATGCCAGGCGATAGCTGAAGCTGTAACCCCAGTCCCACAAGCATATGTCTCTGCTTCGACTCCTCTTTCGTAGGTTCTGACAAAGAGTCTGTCTGGCAGTACTTCAACAAAATTTACATTTGTTCCGCCATGAAAATCAGCATGATATCTCCAATATTTGCCCTCTTTTTCTACATCGAATTTTTTGAGATTGTCGGTAAAAATTACAAGATGTGGAGATCCTGTATTGAGAAAATAGCTATTAGCTGAGTATTTTTTAACAGTATCTACATTTATCATACCTAGCTCTATGATGCATCTTTTTTCCGAAAACTCATGCAGTTCTGCTTTATGGTAGCCATCTACTGCTTCGAATTCAAACTTTTTGATTCCAGAATGAGCTGCAAATGCAACTAAGCATCTGCCTCCATTTCCGCACATAGAACCTTCAAATCCGTCTGCATTGAAATACTTCATTCCAAAGTCGAATTTGTGACTCTTCTCTAAATACATCAGTCCATCTGCACCAATTCCGAACCTTCTGTCACAAAGAAGTCTGATTTGTTCTGGTGTGAGTTGAATTGAGCCATCTCGATTATCTACTATGATAAAATCGTTTCCTGCTCCTTGATATTTACTGACCTTGATCTTCATTCGAAAATATATTTATGTCGGTGTGAATGTATGTTTTTTCTAGATTTAATAAGAAAATTTTCTTATCAATTCCTAAGTTGAAGCCTGTTAGTTTGTTATGAGCACCTATTACGCGATGGCAAGGAACAACAATTAAAAGAGGGTTCATTTTACATGCCATTCCTACGGCTCTTACTGCATCTTTGGAGTTGACTAGAGATGCAATCTCTCCATAAGTTTTTGATTTTCCATAAGGAATTTGCGTCAGCTCTCTCCAAACTCTATTTTGAAAGTCGGTTCCTCCAAACTTTAGCGGAAGGTCGAACGCTTCTCTCTTCTCTTCAAAGTACTCTTGAAGCTGAACTGCCGCTCTATTAAGAAGTGGATTTGAGATTTTTCCTGGTTCGGCAATCTCCGAAGGTCGGTCTTCGCCTACATTTGCAATTTCTGTAATCTCTTTTTCGCTGCATGAGATTCTCAATAAACCTACTGGAGAATTTATACATACAGAGTCACAAGTCTCATTTTTCATCTTCATAAGGCATGTCATCATTGCTTTTGCTGTTTTCTCCGATGCGCCTTCTCCGCCAAGCAGCTCTCTAAGCTTCTTGTAATATTTAGCTACTTGCTTCCTCCTTTTATCGGTCAACAAATCTTTAAGTTCAGTAATAATATTCTCTTGGGTACAATCGTGTTGAATTAACTCTTTAACAGCAGGTGCATCAAGAATTAGATTAACCAGACTGATATATTTAACCTTAACAAATCTCTTTGCAATCTGATAACTAATTTCATTTCCTCCATAGCAGACAACTTGTGGTGTGTTTAATAGTGCCGCTTCTAGACTTGCAGTGCCTGATGATATAACAGCGGCAGCTGAGTGCTTTAAAACACTATATGTCTCACCAAAAAGAACTTTCAGATTACTATCCTTAAGGATCTCTTGATAGTATGATGGCTCTATCGATGGAGCTGCTGCTAAAATAAATTGATGGTCGGGAAAATGATGAATCAGATTCTTGATCCTTGGAAGTAAATAGCTGATTTCTGTCTTTCTGCTTCCAGCAAGCAGTCCAATGATTGGTCTATTGTCTAAGTTATTCCTAAGAATGAACTCCTCTCTGCTCTCTAGATTGCATGGATGGGCGTCTGTGCTGTCTAGAAGGGGATTTCCGTTATATTCGGCTTCAATTCCGTGTTTTTTAAAGTACTCCACTTCGAAAGGGAAGATGATAAATAACTTATCTACATCTCTTTTGAGATTTTTTATCCGACCCTCTTTCCATGCCCAAACCTTTGGGGAGATATAGTAGAAGACTTTAATACCTCTGTCTTTGGCATATTTTGCCATCCTGAAGTTAAACCCAGGATAGTCAATTAAAATGAGAACATCTGGATTGTACTCTACCAGATCTTTTTTGCATAAATCGAAGTTCTTTTTGATTTTGGAAGCGTGCATTAAAACTTCTACAAATCCCATTACTGCAGTCTCCTTGTAGTGACGAACAAGCTCTCCGCCTGCTTGCTGCATTAGGTCTCCTCCCCAAACCCTAAAGTGGGCTTCGGAGTCGGATTTTTTTAGTCCTTTTATCAGGTTAGATCCATGTAAGTCTCCGGATGCTTCACCTGCAATAATGTAATACTTCATGATACTCTATTTAGTGTCAGAATGTCCAAAGCTCTTTTAATCTTTGAATCTCCTGATAGTCTGTTGTATCTATTTTATGAGCTACTATACTTATATATTTTTGGTCAACAAGATTGTGATCGGCATCTAGGTTTTCTGGTTCTAAATTGAAGAATTCGCCAGTCATCCAATAGTAATAGAATCCGTAAGGATCTGTTCTCTCTTCAAACTCTTTAATCCACTGACCCTTACCTTGATGACAGAATCGAATACCCTTAATGTCTGAGATATCAACTGCAGGGAAATTGATATTCAAAAAAGTGTCTGCTTTTACTGGATGTTTCAGGAAATTGTCCAAGATTATTTTCCCGAAATGTTGCACAGCGGAGAAATCTGCTTTCGGATTGTGACTTGCTAAAGAAAAACCGATAGATGGAATGCCATAAACTGTTCCCTCTGCTGCTGCTCCAAGTGTGCCAGAATAGAGAGATGCAATAGATGCATTAGATCCGTGGTTGATTCCAGATACTAATAAATCAGGGGTTGATCCACTGTAAATCTGATTCATAGCCATTTTTACGCAATCAGCAGGTGTTCCAGAACAGGCATATACTTTAAGTCCCTCTTCGCTTCTCAATTCTGTCAATCGCAAGGGTTTGCCGATTGTCAGTGCTGCCGACATGCCAGATTGTGCTTCAAAAGGGGCGACAACGGTGATATCACCGTATGGACGCATCATTTCGATGAGTGCCGAGATACCTTTCGATTTGACACCATCGTCATTTGTAATAAGAATTTTTCGTTGATTATTCATAATGAACACTTACCGTGAAAAATTGTTTCACAGAATGCGCGAAGTTACTAATTTTTGGCTGGATTTTTGTGTAGATAATTTGGTTTTTTTAACTTTGCGCCGATTTAAGAAATGTGTTAATCTTAAAAATATAAGAAAAAATGAAGAAAATTTTAGTAGGTATCAATGGTTTCGGTCGTATTGGCCGTCTTGTGTTCCGCGCCGCTCAAGAGAGAGAAGACATTCAGGTAGTAGCTATCAACGACCTTATCGACGTTGACTATATGGCATATATGTTACAATACGATTCAGTTCACGGAAGATTCAAAGGTACTGTTGAAGTTAAAGATGGTAAACTTATTGTTAATGGTTTCCCTATCAGAGTAACTGCTGAAAAAAATCCTGCTGATCTTAAATGGGGTGAAGTTGGTGCTGAATATGTTGTTGAATCTACAGGTCTTTTCCTTACTAAGGAAAAATGCCAAGCTCACATCGATGCTGGTGCAAAGAGAGTAATCATGTCAGCTCCTTCTAAAGACGATACTCCTATGTTTGTGTATGGTGTAAACCACAACAAATATAAAGGTGAGGCTTTTGTATCTAACGCTTCTTGTACTACAAACTGTCTTGCTCCAATTGTAAAGGTTCTTAACGAAAACTTCGGTATCGTAGAGGGTCTTATGACTACAGTTCACGCAACTACAAACACTCAAAAGACTGTTGATGCTCCTTCTGCAAAAGACTGGAGAGGTGGACGTGCTGCTGCTGCAAACATCATCCCTTCATCTACAGGTGCTGCTAAAGCAGTAGGTAAAGTTATTCCTGAAATGAATGGAAAACTTACTGGTATGTCTTTCCGTGTTCCTACAGTTGACGTTTCAGTTGTTGACTTAACTTGCCGTCTTGAAAAAGGTGCTTCTTACGAAGAGATTAAAGCAGCTATGAAGAAGGCTTCTGAAAACGAACTTAAAGGTATTCTTGGATATACAGAAGACGCAGTTGTTTCAACTGACTTCATTACAGATCCTAGAACTTCAATTTTCGATGCTGAAGCAGGTATCTCATTGAACCCTAACTTTGTAAAAGTAGTATCTTGGTATGATAACGAGTGGGGATATTCAAACAAAGTGTTGGATATGGTTGCTCATATGGATACTGTTAAATAATTAAGTAGTAAAGTTTAATTTTGGAATGGAGCCGTCCCCAAAAGGACGGCTTCTTTCTTTTTCATTTTATATACATTTATTCCTAACTTTAGATATATATTTGCATCCTTATTTTTTGTATTATGGGTATTCGCAAGAAAATTTCACTTGGGTTTGTCATCATTGGTGCAATCCTGTTTTTATCCAGCCTTGTGGCGATTTTTGAATTCAACAGAATGAGACACTCTGTCTCAAATTTGATGAGGGATAACATTAGTAGTATCAATACATCTAGAATGCTACTTGAAATAACGGATGAATACAATTTTGCTCTTTTAAGCAGGGTTATTCAGGACTCTGTATCCTTTAATGCAACTATAGGTCACGATGATAGATTCGATAAACATATCAATAAGATCAAAAAGACATTATCAACCGATATGGAGATAAGAATTGCAGACTCTTTATCAATCACTTATGCCGAATATGTTCATGTTATAAATCAGGCTCCTTATATCATGAAACAGTCTCAGGAGATTAGAAAAAAATGGTATTACGAAGAGTTACTGCCTGTTTATAAAAATCTTAGAACTTACAAGAAGAAACTCGGTCTATTGACTCAAGCTGCCATGGCGGAAAATTCAAAAGAGTTACAAGAGGGTTTTTATAGAAGTATTATGCCGGGAATCATTGCTGTAGCTGCAGGGTTGGTTCTTGTGTTGCTTTTCAACTATTTCATCAACCTATATTTTATAACACCACTGATGTTGATTTCAAAAGGAATAAAAAACTATAGAGCACACAAAAAGACATATACTGTTCAATTTGATAACGACGACGAAATTCAAGAATTGAATTCGGATGTAAAAAGTATCCTTGACGAAAACAAGAGGCTAACTCAAAAATAAATTTATGAAAATCAATGTAGTTGCGAGATATGTTGGAATTGTCCTTCTCTTGAACGCTCTATTCATGTTCATATCTGCTGGTGTTTCAGCATACTATGACTTCGATAAATCGTTTTCGTCGCTATTGCTAGGAGGTATAATTACTACAATTGTAGGTTTATTCCCTATCGTTTTTGTTCGAAAAATGGTAGATATTAGTGTGAGAGAAGGTTTTTTGATCGTTGTTTTTTCATGGATAATCTCTTGTGTTTTTGGAATGCTTCCCTACATCTTGTATGGAGGAGAGTTTTCAATCATTAACGCTTGGTTCGAAAGTGTTTCAGGATACACAACAACAGGAGGAACAATTTTAACAAACGTAGAAGTTGTTCCAAAAGGTCTACTGTTCTGGAGATCCTCTACTCACTGGCTCGGAGGTGTAGGAGTAGTTCTTTTTATGCTACTATTTTTACCAACAGTTAACTCTTTTAGAATGAAGATTAGCAAGTTGGAGATATCATCGCTTTCACAAGAAAATTTCAGATTTAAAGCGCACCAAACAATTAAAGTCATAATTTTCGTTTATCTGATTCTTACTTTTTCGGAGATGCTTTTATTGATGTTGTTTGGTATGGACTGGTTTGATGCAATAAACCACTCATTTAGTACCATTGCGACAGGAGGTTTTAGTACTAAGAACTTATCTGTAATGCATTTTGACTCTTTTGCTATAGAGCTAGTTATCATGGTGTTTATGCTGTTGTCGGGGATGCACTTTGGTTTGTTATTCCTATTTATGACAGGAAAATCGATGAATCTCTTTAAATCTCCAATCATAAGATACTATGTGATATCTATACTTGTTGGTGGTTTTTTAGTAGGACTTAATATTAAATTCTCTGGAGATGTTGCCGATTGGGCAACCGCCTTTAGACAAGCATATTTTCAAGTCATCTCTTGTGGTACAACCACAGGTTTTGGTAGCGCAGACTCTTCTATTTGGCCAGGATTTGCTATGTTGGTCATAACTTTTTTTACAATTCAGTGTGCATGTTCTGGATCAACATCTGGAGGTATGAAAGTAGATCGTGTTTGGATATTTTTTGTATCAGTTAAAGCGCAACTTAAAAGACAGATCCATCCAAATGCTGTCATCCCAGTTAAATTAAGCGGACACACTTTGGACAAAGAATCCGTTGCTTCAGTCAATATGTTCATTGCCTTTTATCTTCTGATTCTATTCTTTGTTGGCTTATCACTAACAGCAATGGGAGTTCCAACTATTGATGCATTGACAGGTTCTGCTGCATGTATTGGTAACGTTGGCCCTGGTTTTGGTGCTGTTGGATCTTTAGGAACATATGCTGGAATTCCTGCGTTAGGAAAGTTTATTCTTGCATTTGAAATGCTGTTGGGTCGCATGGAGATTTTCTCTTTACTTCTAATGTTTGTAATCTACAAATGGAGATAATCTAACATGGGGGTAGGTGATTTTCTTAAACCTAAAATGGTCTCTGCACTTGAGTTCGAGCCAACTCCTTGTCAAGAGAAGCTATTCGATGCTTTAGCTGAGTTCATGACCTCTAATGGGGATGATACAATCTTAGTCGTTAATGGTTTTGCTGGAACTGGAAAGACTTCTGCAATAGCCGCTTTTGTAAGAACAATCAAGGAGTTCAAAACAAACGTAGTGCTTTTGGCTCCAACTGGTAGAGCAGCAAAGGTCCTCTCGACATACTCCGATTCAAGAGCATATACAATCCATAAACATATTTATCGCCAAAAATCGATGAAAGATGGGATTGGTCTCTTTACTTTGAATATGAATTTAAATAAGGAGACAGTCTATATTGTCGACGAGGCGTCTTTAATCTCAAACAATTCTTACGAACAATCTGCATTTGGGTCTGGTCATCTTCTCGATGATTTAGTAGATTTTGTCCGCTCAAATTATGGAAACAGACTTATCATTATTGGCGATTCTGCACAACTACCGCCAGTTGGAATGCAGCTCTCCGAGGCGCTTGATCCGCTTCATCTTGAGAAATATGGCAGACTGATTTATGTAAAAATGACATCAGTAGTAAGACAAGCCGAGGCTTCTGGGATTCTTATTAATGCTACCTCTGTAAGAAACATTATCGATAGTGGAAAGAGCGAAAGGCCATCACTATTCGATCACGGTTTTAAAGATGTTAAAGTAATTGGAGGCGGGGAGATTCTTGAAGAACTTAATAATTGCTATGAAAAATATGGTATGGACAACACCTTAGTTCTATGCCGATCGAATAAGCGAGCAAACAGATACAATCAAGGAATAAGAGGGAAGATTCTTTATCGGGAAGAGCAGATAAATAAAGGGGACAAAGTTATGATTGTCAAGAACTGTTATCAGTTTTTGGACAATGTAGAGGAGACAGATTTTATTGCAAATGGTGATGTTGCTGAGATTCTTAAAATTGGCAAATACGAAACAAGATATGGTCTCAATTATGCCGAGGCAACTTTAAAATTTTCGGATTACAATGAGCTGGAGATTAAGGCCAAGGTAGTATTAGATACATTAACAAGCGAGGGTGCATCGTTGAGTAGCGACGACCAGAGGAGGCTTTTCGCCGAAATCATGGAGGATTACTCGCATATTTCTCAAAAAAGAAAAAGAATCATTGCTGTCCGCGAAGACAAATATTTTAATGCTCTTCAAATTAAATTTTCATCAGCTGTCACATGTCATAAATCTCAAGGTGGGCAATGGAAAGCAATCTTTATAGACAATCCTTTTTGGCGCGAAGATTTTGAAATGGAAGATCTAAAATGGCTCTATACTGCAATAACAAGGGCAACAGATATCGTCTATTTTGTTAACTTTGATAAGAACTTGTTTAAATAAACTTAATCAAACATGAAATATAGATCTTTAAAACTAGCTACTATCTCAGCAGCAGCGATTGTTTTAACTACACCTCTTTTCTCACAAGAGATGGTTAAACCTGTTTACTCACCAGTTGTTTGGCAAAATAATGAAACTCTCGTAATGGCATCAATGTCAGCTGGTAAAAGAGTTTTTGCTGAATACAATGTGAAGATTGGAGAGGTAAAAGCTTTAAATGAAATGCCTCAAGCAGCAAAAAAGGCAAGCGTTTCACTTCGTAATGGTGATATATTTTATACACCAATATCAGGTCCCGAGAAACAATTGACTAAAACTCCTGAATCTGAAAAGAATCCTGTTCTCTCTCCCGATGGAATGATGGTTGCTTACACTCGTCAAAATGACCTGTACACAATCAATATTGATGATTTAAATGAGACTAGATACACCGCTGACGGCAGCAATGTGATTCTTAATGGTAGATCATCCTGGGTCTATAATGAAGAGATATTTGGCAGATCAACCGATTATTGCGCATTTTGGTGGTCTCCAGACAGTAAAAAGTTAGCATTTTTTAGATTTGATGACTCTCAAGTGCCAATGTTTCCTATTTTTAATTTCTCAGGTAAGCATGGATCGGTAACAGAGTGGAGATACCCAAAAGCAGGTGACAAAAACCCAGATGTTAGACTTGGCTTCGCAGATTGTACAACAGGAAAGGTGGTTTGGGCAGATTTTAATGAGAAGGAGGATCAGTATATCGGTACACCATATTGGCATCATAACTCAAAGTCGTTGATTGTTCAATGGATGGATCGCGATCAGAGTAACTATAGAATCTTTATGACCAATCCTGAAGATGGCTCAAAAAAGGAGATCTACAAAGAGTATCAGAAGAGTTGGGTAGATTGGCTCGATGAGGTTAAGTTTGGAGTTAATGGTATTTATATGGTGCGAGACTTCGAATTGTGGGAGCAAATCTACTATTTGCCATATAATGGAGATGGTTTAAAAAGATTAACTGATGGTAAAAACTGGGGAATAAAACTATTTTTCTTAGATGAAAATGAGGGTCGTTTGAATTTTACAGCTCGCAGAGAGATCTCTACCAGAAATGATATCTATTCTTTAAAATGGGGTAAAGATTTTAAAAAGCCGATGGTGAGCAGACTCAGTGAGGGCGAGTTTAATTACGCAACCTCTCTCTTCTCGCCAGATGGAAAATATATTGCTACTGTAAGATCAAATATCTCAACACCTAGCCAACTAGTTCTAGTTAATGCTAATGCAAAAAAAGATAGACTAAAGATATTATCCGATTCAAAGGCAGAGCAGTTCGACAAGTCGAAACTTGCAATTCCAGAGATGGTATTTATTCAAACTCCCGATGGTTATACAATTCCTGCAACTGTTATTTGGCCTTTCAATATGGATAAGTCGAAAAAATATCCTGTTCTGGTTAATATGTATGGTGGTCCAAATAGTGGTTCTGTAATGGATACTTGGAGAACTCCATCTCCAACTGCGCAAATGTGGGCGCAAGAGGGTGTTATTCAGTTAAATATCGACCACAGAGCTTCAGGACATTGTGGTAAAGAGGGTATGAATTTCATCCATAGAAGTTTAGGTAAAGTAGAAATTGCTGATTATATACTTTGGATAAAGCATTTTATTCAAATGCCTTTTGTTGATAGTAAAAAGGTAGGTATTACAGGATTTAGCTATGGTGGAACGATGACCCTTCTTGCTTTAACAGAAGGTGCAGACTATTTTCAATATGGTATAGCTGGAGGTGGCGTTTATGATTGGTTACTTTATGATTCGCATTATACCGAAAGATATATGGATCACCCAGCAGACAATCCTGAGGGGTATAAAGAGGCATCATTGTTAAACAAGGTTGCCAAATACACACCTGAAAAGGGCTCTCTATTAAGAATAACTCATGGCTCATCTGATGATAACGTTCACATGCAAAACACAATGCAACTTATTGAAGAGCTTCAAAAAATTGGTAAACATTTCGAACTAATGATCTATCCTGGTGGTATGCATGGTTATAGAGGTGCTCAGGGCAAACATTCTAACGATGAAGATATTAGATTCTGGAAGAAAGTGCTGTTAAACAAATAAATACATACATATACACACAAATTAGAGTCCGCTTGACAATATTGATTGACAAGCGGACTCTTTGATATATATTTAGCTATGGTTTCTCTTGAGAACTACTTTTGAGCAAGTATCATTTTGTTGAATTCGTTCCACATTCCAGGTTGTGTTCCTGCTATCATTTCGCTTACAATTACATCTTTTGTAATTAGATTGCCCTTTTCAAATTCTGCAAGAGTGTTTGAGATATGCTTTACTTCTAGGTTTGAAGAGATTGTGTATACCGCACCATATTGTTCAGGGGTAGGAGATACTCTCATTCTGATGTCAGTGTTAGAGTCTGCAAGATACCATTTGTTGTCTTTCTCTTTATAGTTTACTGTATATTTTGCACTCAATATTCTAACATTCATGTTTGAAGGTTTCTTCTTGATAAAGTAATCAATTGCGCCTTGGTTGTGCTCAACGTTCATGTTGAATTCGATTTTGCTGATAGCTAGTGATTTTGAATCAATATAGATCTTTCCTCTGTAGTAAATCTCTGGTCCGAAGTATTTTTGATCAAAGTTAACCACATGAAATGCTTTACCGTCAATGACTTCGTTGTCTGAATATTCAAAGTCATATGTGTCACAGATCTCACTTAACTCACATCCTAAAAATGGATTTTTAACAGCGTCAATCATTAATGCATTTACTGGACCACCCTGTAATTTAACAGCTACCTTTTCTGTAGATTGTTTATTATTTCCTCTGGCTTTATCTAGCATAATCATGTCCTCTTGCGAAGTCTTATAAGATGCTTTTTGGATATTTAACATAACCTCATTGATAGCAACCATGTTTCCATCTTTCTTCAAAGTCTCCTTATACGCTGCATTCATATATGTTGAATTTGCAGGATAGTTGTTGTATACTTTACCAAATGCTACTCTTACCAAGCGAGCTGCGTCGCATGAAGGGATTTCGTTTTTGTCGTTGTTTGCGGCACTTGCCATGATTGTACTTGCTGAAAGTACTAATACTGCAATGGATCTGAAAATTGTTTTCATGATATTAATTTTTTTAGTTTTTTTCGATTTTTATTTCGTTTGTTTCTTTGCCTATTTGACGACGACCTATCCTTAAAAGTTGCAAATTTTTGAAACAATTTTTTTGACAACCTTGTAATTATTTGAATTTGTGAGAAATAAAATTTTGGTAGTTTAGAAAATATTTTTATATTTATGCATTCTTTATTTTACGACTATGCGAGATGTAGAATTCAGGCATATTTTCGACCTGAACTCAATTCAACTTATACAAGATAAATTTTCCGAAGCAACAGGTGTGGCATCGGTTATTACCGATTGTGATGGGAATCCGATTACTACTCCTACTAATTTTTGTGGGTTATGTGCGATCATAAGAAGTACTGAGAAGGGTAGGGAGAATTGTCATAAATCAGACTCTGTTATTGGTAAAAAGAATATCAAGGGGCCAATGGTTCATAAATGTTTCAGCCTTGGATTATGGGATGCAGGTGCTTCAATTTGTGTTGATGGAAAACATATTGCTAATTGGATGATCGGTCAAGTTAAAGATGATTCAATTGACGAGTCACGAGTAATTGAATATGCGAAAGAGATTGGTGCCGATGAGACAGCTATGCTAGAGGCTTTTAGAAAGGTTCCTGAAATTAGTTATGATCAATTTCAAAAGATTGCAAATGTTCTGTTTTTACTTGCGAATAAAATCTCTGAAAAGGCATTTTTAAATTTTGAACTTAAGGCTGCTCTTAAAAAGGCTGAAGAGAGTGATAAAATGAAATCTGCTTTTATTGCAAACATCAGCCATGAAATTAGAACTCCGTTAAATGGAATATTAGGTTTTGCTTCGCTTTTGACGGAGGATGATATTAATTTAGAAGATATTCACAAATATGCCGAAATTATTAATAGAAGTGGAATGAGGTTGCTAGGGTTGATTAATAATGTAATAGATTTAAGCAAAATAGAGTCTCATAAAATGTTAGTCAATAATTTCGAGTATCTTCCTGCGCATCTTATAAGTGATGTTGTTCTTCAATATGAGGCTCTTGCAAAGAAAAAGTCTTTGGTTATACACTGTTCGTCCGATGAAACTTATGATAAGTTAAAACATGTCTCTGATTGTCAAAAAGTAATGCAGATTTTATCGAACCTAACCAATAATGCAATCAAATTTACAAAGGCAGGATACATCGATGTTGGTTTTTATGTTAATGATAATCAAGTTCATTATTTTGTAAAGGACACAGGTATCGGAATTCCTGAAGCCGAAATTGAGAAAGTTTTTGATAGATTTTATCAAGTAGAATCTAACTTAAATAGAAATTATGAAGGTTCTGGTTTAGGACTTGCTTTGTGTAAGAGTCTTTCGGAAATGCTTGGAGGTCACCTATCTGTTGAGTCAAAAAGCGGAGAAGGCTCAACCTTTACATTGAGCCTTCCCTTATAATTTTCACTTTAGTTTATCGTGAGTAACTAATATATTGATCAATAGTCGTCAATTTTATTAATTGATTTTCGAAAGATTAAATAATTAGGCTATTACTATAAAATATTTAGCGACTGTTCTTTAATTTTTTCTAATTCGTCTTTCATCATCACAACCCTACGCTGAATCTCTGCGTGGTTTGCTTTTGAGCCCATTGTATTAATCTCTCTTCCCATCTCTTGCGAGATAAAGCCTATTTTCTTTCCAGGAAACTCTTCGTTATCAATAGTCTCCAAAAAATATTTACAATGCTGACGAAGTCTGACTTTCTCTTCTGTGATGTCGAGCTTTTCTAAATAATAGATTAGCTCCTGCTCAAACCTATTTTCGTCTGCAGCGACACCTACCTCTTCGAACCTTGAAATCAATCTTTGTTTTACCGACTCTTTTCGCTCCTCTTCGAAAACTTCAACTTCGTCGATGTATTTGAAAATTAGTGAGACCCTCTCTCTGATATCCTCTTCGAGTTTTTTGCCTTCGGTCTTTCTGAACGAAATCATTGAATCCAAAGCTGAGTTTACGCAAGGTAGTATTAGGTTCCAAATCTCTTCGTCGTTCTCTTTTTTGACAACTTCAATAACATCTGGAAGTCTAAGAATTGTAGACAAAATTGTTGAATCACTAGGTAATGTCTCAATCTCATTTTTTAGAGAAGAGATCTGTTCGAAGTAAGATTTGAAGATATCTTTATTGATCGATCTACTCTCGATGGACTCACCATTTTCAATTGTTGTGAACAGATCGATATTTCCTCTTTGAAGTTTCTGACTTATTAATTGTCTGACCTCCATCTCTTTCTCTCTTGGTATCAATGAGGTTTTGAGACTAATGTCTGCGTTTTTTCCGTTTACCGATCTGATTTCCACCACTATCTTGTTCTTGCCGAAAAGGGTCTCTGCCTTTCCGTATCCTGTCATCGATTGTATCATTTTCTTATAAATTTTTCTACTCTTTGTTTTGCAAAGTTATACAATTGACGGCAAGAAATGGTATATTTGCGGGTTAAATATCAAAATGTATGGAAGAACTTAATAAAGAGACGGCTGAAGTTAAGACGCTTAACTTTCTGGAAGAGATTATAGAAGCCGATCTTGCATCTGGTAAACACAAAACTGTTCTTACTCGTTTTCCACCGGAACCTAATGGTTATCTTCACATTGGTCACGCTAAGAGTATTTGTCTGAACTTTGGTTTAGCAAAAAAATATGGTGGAAAGACTAACCTCCGTTTCGACGATACCAATCCTACAAAAGAGGATGTTGAGTATGTTGATTCAATCAAAGAGGATGTTAAATGGCTTGGCTTTGATTGGGCGCAGGAGTTATACGCATCTGACTATTTCGAACAACTTTATATTTGGGCTCAGGATCTGATTAAAAAGGGCCTTGCTTATGTTGATGATCAGACTCAAGAGGAGATTAGAGCTGGAAGGGGTACTGTAAGTCAACCTGGAACATCAAGCCCATGGAGGGATCGTACTGTTGAGGAGAACTTATTGCTCTTTGCTCAGATGCGTGAGGGTAAGTTTAAGGATGGAGAGAAGGTTCTAAGAGCTAAAATTGACATGGCTCATCCAAATATGTTATTGAGAGATCCTATCATGTATCGTATTATTCACGCTCACCATCATAGAACTGGTGACAAATGGTGTATCTATCCGATGTATGATTATGCACATGGTCAGAGTGACTCTCTTGAGAAGATTTCTCACTCAATTTGTACATTGGAATTTGATGTTCATAGACCTCTATATGATTGGTTTATTGAGAAATTAGAGATTTTCCCTTCGCATCAATACGAGTTTGCACGTTTAAATCTAACTTACACAGTTATGAGCAAACGCAAACTATTGGAGCTTGTTAAAAATAACTATGTTTCTGGTTGGGATGACCCACGTATGCCTACAATTTGTGGTTTACGTAGAAGAGGTTATACTCCTGAAAGTTTAAGACTTTTTGCAGAGAAAGTTGGTGTTGCCAAACGAGATAATATTATCGATTTATCATTGCTTGAGTGGTGTGTAAGAGAGGACCTTAACAAGCGTTCTAATAGATATATGGCTGTTTTAAACCCAGTTAAGCTTGTAATTACAAACTACCCTGAAGGTAAAATTGAACATTTTACAGCTCCTTTAAATCCAGAACATCCAGAGGCTGGAACTAGAACTATTGAATTTTCAAGAGAACTTTACATAGAGCAAGATGACTTTATGGAGAATCCTCCTAAAAAGTATTTTAGATTGCAACCTGGTGGAGAAGTACGTTTAAAATTCTCATATATAATTAAATGTGAAGAAGTCGTTAAGGATGAAAACGGAAATATTGTTGAGATCAGATGTTCATACGATCCAGAAAGTCGTCCTGGAAACGGTCAATGGCGTTCTGTAAAGGGTACAATTCACTGGTTATCTACCCATGTTGTAAAGAAAGCAGAAATACGACTTTTGGATAGATTATTCCTTAAAGCAGAGATGGACTCTTTGGAAGAGGGTGAAGACTACAAAACTTACCTAAATCCAGAATCTCTAAAATCTGTAGAAGGGTACATAGACGAACACATCCTAGATGACAAATCTGGCACAGCCGTTCAATTCGAACGTCTCGGCTACTTCATCCAAGATGCAGACTCAACACCAGAAAAACCAGTCTTCAACCGCACAGTCGGCCTAAAATCAGCCTGGTAAACCCCTTAAAACATTAAAACCTTATAACATCCGAAATATAATACTCAAGATTATATTCAATAAAAGCACTACAATTTTAGTAGTGCTTTTTCATTTACAGAAAGAACCACAATTGCACTCCCATTTACACTAAAAGCACCTCGATAGCAAACCACTAAATTTCCAGCCTGACAAAGCTCAAAAACTAGCTAAGCACCAGAATCACCATTAGTAGCTCTTTTCTCAATTTAGATAATCAGCCCTTTTTCTCAATTAAGATAATTATGAAAATAGACTTAAAGCGCAGAAAATAAATGCATAATGCGATTTCTTGCAGATCCCCCCATTCTGAAGGAAATTGCAAAACGTATTGATTAGCAATGAAGTTGGTCGTAGTGTGTTTTGAG
>JASDTB010000029.1:0-883 GCA_041441455.1 Bacteroidales bacterium | reverse complement strand
GTTTAGAGTAAAACAAGACAAAACCTCACACTTCTGATCTAGACATCCGCTTCATTATAGCTTTTTCTATCATCAACATTCCTAATCCTTAAGCACATTCTACATCTTCAAATCAAAACCGAACAATACATTGATTCCAATTTTCGAAAAACACTTTTGCATTGTATCTTGCTTCAGTTTATCGCTCACATACTACGATCTTCTACAGATTGAATACATTGCTTATGCCTTCTCCCTTCTTTGATTGCCGCTTCTTCTTCAAAAGCAACTCAAATAAAGCAGCATCTCACTTCTTATGCAAGCTGTTAGCTATTCGTTGGTATATTCTATAACTGAACATTAGCTGTAACAACTATAACAACAAGCAATTAGCTACTCTTTAGCATATCTGAAAACTGCTTCTTCGCTGCAACATATACTGCATGCCATTAGCTGCCGGGGAGCACCGTATGTTTTTTAGCAAGACGACGCCAGGTTTTTCGGACCAGGCTGAGGACCTGTCCGACGAACGAAGTGAGGAGTTCCGCAAGCCCCAAACCAACACATTGCTTCTAAGCAAACTTCATCATCATCTCAAAAGCCTTGTCTCCCTTCTTTGATTGCAGTTTTTTCTTATACATCATCTTAATATATAGCTTCCCTTCTTCTAAATGCCATTAGCTGGTGGTGAGCACCGTATGTTTTTTAGCGAGACGACGCCAGGTTTTTCGGACCAGGCTGAGGACCTGTCTGACGAACGAAGTGAGGAGTTCCGCAAGCCCCGAAAAACCAAGGAGACGAGCGTTAAGAAAAACATCAAAGTGCTCACCGGCAGCTAATGGCATGCAGAAGGAGCATGCAGAAGGAGCATGCAGAAGGAGCATGCAGAAGGAGCATGCAGAAG
>JASDTB010000028.1:0-4190 GCA_041441455.1 Bacteroidales bacterium | reverse complement strand
ATATGACAGTAGCAGCACCGTTTATGGATGTTGCAGCCGACAATTTCAGCTGCTTAGGCTCATTAACGTAAATAGTGGGATTAGACGCTTTTAAATCAGACCAATCGTTAGATCCAGGAGAAGAGACTATCTCATCAATCAGTTTACAATGAACGGTTTTCGCTTGGCCATTAATAAAATACACATTACCAAAACGACAGTAAAGAGCTTGTAGGAATTCGTTGACTGTACAATCAGGCAACATATCAACATAATTAAGGGAGCCTTTTACGATGGCATCGGCTGAATTATTGAGAACGACGAGCCTAGAGAGCTGCGGATCATTTTCAAAAGGATTATCTTCAAGTGTATAACCGAAGTGCTCAAAGATTTTGTTTAGAATCCAAGAGACTTTTAGAAAACCGGTAATGCCATAACCTGCAGGTAGTTTTGTTTCTACGACAGAAGAATCAATTAGATATGTTTCAGTCCTGGCACCTGCATCAAGAATATAATCATTCATTCCTCCTGAGATCTCTTTATTCAGATATTCGGGATAGAAATGTTCTACACCATTACTCTCTGTTGAGGGAAGAGCTACACAAATTTGAAAAACATGAAAAGGCTCAGATATTTTCTCCAACATAACCTCATTCATATGGTGTATCAGGTCCGTTACTCCGCCTGAGGGCTGTAATATAGGCAAGCCCGTCAGTGAACGTAATGAAACAGATGACAGAGCACTATATATTTCCGATTCGTCAAATCCAATATTAGCAGTACTGTTTTTTTTTGATATTTGTATAATGTTCATTGTGCCTTTTCGCCTGTAAGGACCGTCATGGATGGACACTTGAGTATCTGAAGCAGGTGACAGGGCATTATCAAGCCGATAAATATACTTGGTTAATTTTGCGTTGCGAGCTGAGTGAGGTAGCTCTGTTGCGACGGTTCTGGACCCTTGTTCGTTAAAGATCGGTGATGTGTCTTCTACATCAATGCCAAAAGATGATGGCATATCATATGTACCTGAAGCAGTATCAATTCTTAACCCCATGTTATTTAGTTTTTCGAGTGAATGGTTTATTGGATTTCTGATCTATATCTTCCGCGTCTTTGATGTCACGCAACAACACATATGCACGTAGATTTTTAAGTGAAATCATGAGAGACTTAATTTGAGCTATAAGAGCACTGATCTCTGAATCATTGCTAGCAGGAAATTCAGGATTGAAGGAATCTAAACCTGAATAGTTGCCTTCAGCGCGTTGTGGTACCCTACCTGATCTAGCATCGTTAATCGCTTGCAGTACAAGAGGGTAATTAACATGTTGTTGCAACCTCATAAGATCTTCGGTGTTTACAATCAATTCGCTTCCTGTTTCAGAGACCAAAGCCGTTCGACGAACAATACCGGTAGGAGCAGGGCCTATAAATGGCACATCATTATATTTCTTATTATCATCTTCGCCGATAACGTCATATCTGCCTGTAGCCCATTGTGTAACTCTTACCGTTGCGCTTTTTGAGGGAGAGACTTCAGAAGAAGACTCTCCGGAATCAGACGAGGAAGATCCTCTCTTGATAAGGCCTTTTAAAGCGGACTTAGCAGTAGCTAAAGCCCCCATTATAAGCCCGGAAAGAACTGCTGCACGCGCAGCACCGGAAGCACCAAAAGTGAGAACAGAATCTGGCTGTGCAAAGGATTCCGCAGAAGCGCGTGCAACTGCTCCAACTGCCACGCCTGTAGCCTTAGCTATTTCAATGTCGATCATCTGCGATAGAATGTCAAATAGTATATCGATCATAGTATCGGCAAATGATTCCATTGCATTCTCTTGATTACTTAAAATCATACCGACTGTTTCGCCAATCTGCTCACCATATTGTCGATACTGTTCCGCTTGCCTTTGTAATCGTTGTTTGTCGCGTTCCTTTAATTCTTCTTTTTTCTTCTGGTCTTTTTCAGTCAGTTTGATTCTTTCTTTCTCTTCATCCTGCATGCATTTCACTTTAAAGTCAAGTAGCTGTTGAGCGATAGCACGTTGCTGTTCCGAGTCAAGTCCGGCAATAGATAACATTCTCTGTAAATGCATGATGGTTAGCTGTTCCATTGCTTCATTCTATGCCTTTTCCGTATTGAGTGTTTCATGCTGTCCGGTTGCGTACAGAGTCTTGAGCTCAGCCTGCTGATTCTCAAATAAGATTTTCTCATTTGCTGTTTCTTTTTCTACTTGAGCGATTCTTTGCTTAATTTTTATATCGTTAATTTGGTTCTGATATTCAAGGCCCTCTTTGCTATTAGCTCCAACGATTTCCATTGAACGGGCTAAATGTTCAAGTTGCAGACGTTCAAGCTCCGTATTATATTCTTTTTCGTTTTTAGTTCCTTCCAAATATTGCTTTTTAAGATCCGCTTCATGTTTTTTGTACAGAGTTTTTTCAGCATCAAGCTTTTTCTTAAGTCTTTTTTTCGCAGTATCGTCGTCGTCACCTCCTAATCCCAAAGGAGTTGGTTTCTTAATTGGCTTTTCTGTTTCAAGGTCTATCATTTTTTGACGAGACTCTTCGATGTGTGTATTAAGAGCAACGATTTCAGTATCAATTTCACGAAGCTTGTTTACCCCTTTATTAGTAAACTCGTTGAGAACATGGTCTGCCCATTCGTTAGTAAAGGAGTTGCCTAATCCGGTCAATTCAACGAATGTTTTTTTCATAGAATTTGTAATGTAGGCAACTTTGGCTTCATACTTTTCATAGAAAGTATGATCATCTTGATAGTTATCCTGTATCTCTCTTTTTGCTCTATTTAAATCATCAATCTGTTCTTGTGCTAATTTTATTTCTTGCAAGAGGATCAAACTGTCTATGTAGCGCTTGACACTCTTTGTCGCTTCTTCAGTATTGATTTTCTCAAGAGTAAGATTACCAAGGTAATCAGGCGACAATTCATTCAGTTTTCGAATTGCAGCTTCACGTTCTGCTTTGGTTTTAGTTTCATCTCGAGCAATAGCCATAAGTTGCTCGACTTCCTGTTTCTCGTTGACAATAGAATCAGTCGCTGATTTACGAATATTATTAAGAGATTGCTCTATTTTTTCAGAAGATGTCAATTCTTTATTTAAATCCTTTAGATAAGCAATAAGTGCCAATACAGCCACTGCAACGACAGAGTACGGATGTCTAACCATTGTATTGTAGAGCGCAACAAGCTCCTTACGCAGCTTTTGTTTCCAAAAGAATTCTAGTTTATCCTCGATAATAGCAGATTTTGTTATAAGTATGTAGCCGGCTATGGCAGTTACTAGGATGCCGACGGTTCTTTTATGCTCAACCATCCATCCAATCAGAGTAATAAGTTTTTGTGTCCAGTTTACCGTTTTATTAATAGCACTTGTAAGTGATGGGTTTAATTGATTCATCAGTTCAATACCCATTTCTTCCATCTTGTTTTTTGCTTGATCTAGCTTAGCTGCAGCAGTATCCGACTTAATCACTGCTTGTTCGACTGCTACTGTTGTGTCTGTGACTGCTTGGGTGTAATACTTCACTTTATCAGCTTCATTAATAAGAACTGATGCGACGTTATAGCCTTCCTCTCCAAACATTTTCTTGATTTGCGCGGCAGATAGTTGTTTCTTTTGCAGGTTATCAAGAGCTTTTTCAAGCCCTACAACGCGAGGGTTGGTTTCATCGGCACCGGTCTGAAGAGTTAAGAAGAATTTCTTCAAGCCGGTACCGGCTATTTCATCTTTGATACCTTTCTCTGCAAGTGTCTCAATGCTACCAACGAGCTGCTCTATCGGAATGCCTGCTGAAGATGCAGCAACTCCTGATTTAGTGATAGCGCTTGTTACAGATTCTACAGCTGCAGCGCCAAATTTAGAACCGGCGGCCATAACATTCGTGTAACGCGATGCCTGATCAGCGCCGTCTCCATATTGATTTAGTGATAATGTTACTGCATCAACGGCTGATTTAAGGTCCATGTCTGAAGCAGAAGATAATATCAGTGTTTGTTTAGTGACCTCTGCAAGAGCCTCTTTATTTTCCAGCAATTCGGGTTTAGCAGAACCGACCAACTTAAACGCATCTAATATTTCGGTCGCTGACTTTCGAATCCGGATTCCGGATTCGTCCACAGTAGTGGCCATTTTTTTTGCCTCGTTTTCAAGCCAGGCTATGTCTTTCTTTGATAATCCGGTTAAGGC
>JASDTB010000027.1:3102-4191 GCA_041441455.1 Bacteroidales bacterium | reverse complement strand
TCCCAGCCGACGCCGAATACGCCACCGCCCTAGGCGCCGCATTGCGGGGATGATTCCTTTTTAAAAATCGAAAAAAACCTATTTTCTTGAGAATCATAATTATTAATTTATTTTTATAAGTAGGCATAAAACTCAAGCTTAGTAAGGATTTGGAATAGATAAAAAATATTATTACACTTGCACCCATTGTGTTTTCTTCCAAATCATAACTTTATACAAAATGTTGCCTAATATTAATAATCAAGATTTTTTATTAGCAATAAGAAATGGTGACGAAAGAGCTTTCACTCAGTTGTTTAATGAGATGAAAGTGTCGTTGGCTTCTTATGCTTTTAGAATATTATTTGATCAAAAAGAGGCAGAAGAAGTTGTTCACACTACATTTTGTAAGTTGTGGGATAATAGAGGAAAGATAGAAATAAACGAGTCTATAAAATCTTATTTATACAAATCTGTATACAATAATTCGATTTCAATTTTAAGAAAGAAGAGGCAATTTGGTAAATACTTTGAACTTGGATTAACTGATGTCTATTTTAATAAGATTGTACAAGACCCAAATTCAGAGATGAGAATTGTTGATTCTGAAACAAGAAAAATCATATTAGAAGCAATAAATGACCTTCCTGAAAAATGTAGAAATATATTTGTAAGTTGTAAAATTGATGGATTGACATATCGTCAAGTTGCAGAAAAGTATAATCTATCAGAAAAAACTATTGAAAATCAAATGTCAATTGCTTTAAAACGTTTGAGAAAAGATTTAGATTGGTTACTTGTTTTATTGTTGATTAATAATACACTATAATAAGTTACTAACTCATATTAGTTTTATTTTTTTAATGAAGTACTATGTCCCCTAAAGAAATTATTAAATTTTTTTAGGGGTATTTTATAAAAAATGCGTCATACATATAGAATGCTTATGAAAACAGAAAAATCAAATACTATAGACTCTACTGTTAAATTAGTTACTGAGAGCGAGATTGATTCATTACTATCTAACATAATTGGAGGTAAAGGATCAAAGGAGGAGATTGTATTTTTTTCGGAGTGGATTAAAGTCTACAAGAATGAAAAGTCTTTCTA
>JASDTB010000027.1:0-3092 GCA_041441455.1 Bacteroidales bacterium | reverse complement strand
TTATAAAGAGATGTGGCATGTTGCTACTGAGAATGATTATAGATTAAATTATTCATTGCAGAATGGAGATGTCGAATTGATGAAGGACGACAGACTGAGAATTTATATTAAAAATTCTAGAAGGAATGAGCTATATAAACGTATATATATTTATTCGGCATCAGTAGCAGCTTCATTAGTATTAATTTTTTCTGTTATAAATCTGATCGTTGACAAAAATCACCTCTCATCCATAAAAAATTCATCAACTTCAGATTTAACCGCATTGTCATATTCTACTGATTCAATAAGAGTTGAGTTAAATAATGGCAAAGAGATTAAAAAGATTAAGGGCGAAACAAAACAGGTCGCACAGATAGTTGAAAACGATATTGTTATGTCTAGCAAAGGAGGGCAAGTAAAACAAATTTCTTCCAAAAAAGAGGCCATCCAAAATGTGTATAATTCGATTTCAACACCTCCAGGCGAAAGAGCAACAATGGTACTTTCTGACGGGACAAAAGTATATCTGACATCAAATTCATATTTAAGATATCCGTCTCATTTTGATAATAATTCTAGAGAAGTCGCTCTGATTGGTAGAGCATATTTCGAAGTTAAAAAATCTAAAACTCCTTTTATTGTAAAAACTAGTGATATGAAGATTGAGGTTTTGGGTACATCTTTCGATGTTGAATCTAAACCATCAGTAGATAAAGCATCTGTAATACTAGTTGAAGGATCGGTTAAAGTTTTTGCAGATGGATTAACTAAGTTGATTAAACCAGACGAGCAATTTAGTATTCAAAGAACAACAAAAGTAGTTTCTGTATCTAATGTTGATGCAAAATTGATGACTATGTGGAAAGATGGGGTTTTAGTTGTACAGGGGCAAACAATAGATGAATTAATTGAGAACCTCTCTTCGTGGTATGGTGTGAGAATAATTAATAAATCGAGCGTTCCAAAATTTGAAAGATTTAATGGAAGATTCGATAGAGAAGATATTGAGACTGCTGTCAAGACTCTATGTATTAATGCTAACGTAAGATACAGAGTAGAGAGTGGTAATTTAATAATCGAAGATTTATAGACAAAATGTCCTTTATAAGAGGAAGTTGAGTGTGGATGGTATTTGTGTTGAAAGGGTTGGAGAGTTAAGATGACATTTTAAGAGCAGGTATAACCAAATTTTAACTAATAAACTTTTCAACTATGAACACTAAACTTCTACGGCGTTTGCTGTTGATTCCTATGTTGTGTCTACTGCTACTACCCAGCAAGTTAGTAGGGCAAACACAGTCAATCAAAATCACACTTGATCTAAAAAATGTTTCAATAACACAGTTTTTTAGAGAAATAGAACAAAAAACAACTTATAAATTCTTTTATAAGGACTCTCAAGTTGAGAGTATTCAAAATATCACAATTGAGGCAGACAATAAACCCCTAAATTCTGTTCTCGATCAAGTTTTTTTATCGACTAACCTTACATACGAGATTGAGGGAAACCAGATTGTAATTAAACAAAAAGAGACACTTCAAAAAAAGCAAAAGGTAATTTCGGGAATTGTTACCGACAAAAAAGGAGAGACACTGCCTGGTGTCGCTGTAATAATTGTTGGGACTAAAAAGGGTGTTAGTACCGATGAAAGAGGACGATTTGAGTTAGAGTATTCAGGCAGTCAATATAAAGAGCTCTATTTTAGAATGATAGGTATGAAAGACCTGTCTATTAAATTAGATGGAAGAAGTTCATACAATATCGTTATGGAGGAGGCATCAGTTGTCTTAACCGATGTGGTTGTCACTGGTATTGTCAATAAAAAGGCAGAGAGTTTTACAGGGGCAGTATCTTCGATTTCATCAAAAGAGCTATTAAGAACAGGGAACAAAAATATTTTTGAATCTTTAAAAAATATTGACCCTTCAATTTACATCGCAGAAAACTTATTAAATGGTTCAAATCCAAACGCGCTTCCAGAAATGTCAATAAGGGGTACATCATCCTTCCAAACCGATGCAAAATTGTCAGTTAGTCTTAAAGGAAATTATGGCAATTCTCCAAACACCCCATTGTTTATCCTAGACGGATTTGAAACAGGTGTCGAACGAATAATGGATATGGACATGAACAGAATCGAAAGTGTTACAATCCTAAAAGATGCATCTGCTAAAGCTTTGTACGGCTCTAAAGCTGCAAATGGAGTAGTTGTAATAGAGACTAAGAAAATGACAGGAAATCAACAGAGGGTATCTTATACTGGCAGCCTTGATGTGTCAACCCCAGATTTAACCAGTTATAACTTAACAAACGCTGCTGAAAAACTAGAAGTAGAGAGAATAGAGGGAGTGTATAATTTCCCAAATAATATTGAAAGTCAATTACAAGCAACAAGATTATACAACGAAAGAAAAAAACTTATTGAAGAGGGGTTAGATACTTATTGGTTGGCAAAACCTTTAAGAATAGGAGTTGGTACTAAACATAATCTCAATATTGAACTTGGTGATAGTAAAAGCTTAAAGGGAGTTGCAGATTTTACCTTTAATAAAATCACTGGAGTTATGAAAGACTCTTATCGTAGAAACATATCTGGAAGTGTCGACCTTTCATATAGATATAAGAACATTCTTTTTAGAAATGTTATGACCGCGGTAAGCAATTTAGGGCAAGAAAGTCCTTGGGGGAATTTTGAGACTTATGCTAAAATGAATCCATACTGGAGAAGTAATGATCCACAGACAGGATTGCTTTTAAGATGGGCAGAACCAAGTACTTATACTCCTAATCCGATGTACGATGCAACAATAGGAACACTTAATAAATCGAGTTATTTAGATTTTCTTAACAACTTTTATATCTCTATAAGACCTACGAGAGACATTCAACTTCAAGCTAGAATTGGAATTTCGTCCAAAAGAAGCAGTGGTGATGAATTCTATCCAGCAAATCACTCTAAGTATTCAACAAGTACTTACTTAAATGATGAAAACATGAAAATGAAGCGAGGCTCATACCGTTTAGATAATGGAAAGAGCAGTGGATTTTCGGGAGATTTAAATGCTACATATAATAAAAATATTAAGAATCACTATATTTCAGCTAACGT
>JASDTB010000026.1:0-27173 GCA_041441455.1 Bacteroidales bacterium | reverse complement strand
GACATCTCAATCGGTCTTCCTGCTGAAATTGAGGCTAGAAGGAAACAGTATGAGTATTATAGAGGGATATTATTGGACTTTAAACCTATAAGCAATTAAAAATATGGCAAATAACCTGACAGACTCTTCAGTTACGAGACAAAATATACTCAACAATCCCATTGCGGTTCAAGAGATCCAAAAAGCAGTGGGTGTCAAAGGGATAATGTTTGAAAATGAGTATAAATTTATCAAATCACAGATTGCCGACTTTTTTGAGGTTACAGAGCGAACCATTGATAGCTGTCTTGAAAAAAACGAAAAAGAATTGTTGAAAAATGGGTACGAGGTATTAAAGGGTAAGCGTCTGGTGGACTTGAAATTAGTTTGGCAAAATCAGTTTGGTAACGAAAATAATTTCGCGACCAAAACTACGGTTCTCGGAATCTTTAACTTCAGAGCATTTCTTAATGTGGCTATGTTGTTGACAAATAGTGAAAAAGCCCGTGAATTAAGGAGCGTTATTTTGGATATAGTTATTGACACTATAAATAAACGCACTGGAGGAAGTACAAAATATATCAATCAACGAGACGAAGACTTTGTAGGCAATTTATTAAGGGGAGAGGATTATCGGAAGGAATTTACTGATGCATTGCGTGATTGTGTGGACATGGGTAATTTCAAGTATATGGTTTATACCGACAAAGTGTACACCAGTATTTTTAAAGAAAATTCTACCGAATATCGCCGAATCCTCAAATTAGAAAAAGATGAGAATGTTCGTCATACTATGTACAGCGAGGTGCTTGATATTATATCCTGTTATGAAGCCGGATTTGCTGAATTATTAAGGGCTGAATCTCAACGGCTGGGTAGGCTACTCTCGTCAAAGGAAACCGATATTCTATTCTCTAAATTTGAAAGACAAAAACTATGGGAACCTTTGAGGGAGAAGGCTCGAAATAAAATGGCAAGCCGTGATTTGTGCTTCAGAGATGCGCTGCACAATAATTTGGAAGAGTATATTAGTTCTGTTTCCCAAGCTGATTTTGAAAGGTTTATTGGAGATAAAAGCATGGAACTTGATAAACGTCTAGAAGAATATAAAGATGCACTCAAACGCTTAAAAGAAAGAGAATAGCAATGATTTATATCTCTCATGAACAAGCAGAACACACGCATAAAAAGACAATTGAATATAGCGGTGGCGGGAATTTTTCCATATTAAATATTGGATATTTATATAGCGCACTTGAATTGATTAAGAATGATGATTACTATCCTACTTTTGAAGATAAATTGGTTCATTTGATTTGGTCAATCAACCGTAATCATGCTTATGCAGATGGCAATAAGCGTTTGTCTATCACTTTGGGAGTGCAATTTTTATCCTTAAACGGATATTTATTTTGCATTGAACGCTTCCTCCATGAAATGGAAAATATAAGCTACCATTTGGCTGCAGGTCATATCGAAAAGGATTTATTAGTTGAAATTATCCATTCCTTTTTAGAAAATGAAGCCGATTTTTGTGAAGAACTCAAAGTAAAACTGTTACTCGCTATTGATACCGAGGAAATTGGTTTTAACGAAAAATAATTAATTAGTATGGCATATTCACTCATCTCAGAGAACTCAGAGAGCACAGTCGTTACTGAATATAAACCTCGATACGAAAGAGAGACTACCTATCAGTCAGAGGCAAAATTAGAGGAGGCGTTCATAAAGCAACTCAAAACACAGGCATACGACTACCTGAATATAAAATCAGAAGAAGAACTTATTGTTAATCTTAGAAGACAGCTCGAAAGTCTGAATAATTATACATTCACAGAAAATGAATGGAAGAACTTCTTTACCGGAAAGATTGCAAACCAAAATAATGGGATAGTTGAGAAGAGTGCAATCATTCAGGAGGATAATATTCAACTGTTGACCCGTGATGATGGTACTGTCAAGAATATCTACCTTATTGACAAAGTCAATATACATAATAACAAGCTTCAGGTCATAAACCAATATGAGGTTGAAAATGGTCAGAGAAAAAATAGATATGATGTAACGATTCTTGTTAATGGTCTCCCTCTTGTCCACGTTGAACTTAAAAGAAGAGGAGTTGACATTAAGGAGGCATTCAATCAAATTGACAGGTATAACAGGGAATCTTTCTGGGCTGGCAGTGGTCTTTTTGAATTCACTCAGCTATTCGTAATTTCTAATGGTACGCAAACAAAATACTACAGCAATACAACTAGATTTTCGCATTTAAAGGAGCAGACAAGTGGCAAGCCATTAAAAGGTAAAAGAAGTAGTAATAGTTTTGAATTCACATCTTGGTGGGCTGATGCAAGCAATAAGCCAATAACAGACTTAATTGACTTTACATGTACTTTCTTTGCCAAACACTCCCTGCTGAATGTTCTCACAAAATACTGCATCTTTACAAGGGATAAGCAGCTACTTGTGATGAGACCATATCAGATAGTTGCAACGGAGAGGATTCTTAATAGAATACTTGTTGCGAATAACTATAAGTATTTTGGCACAAAAGACTCAGGAGGCTATATATGGCATACAACAGGTAGTGGAAAAACACTCACTTCATTCAAATCTGCACAACTGGCAAGTAAACTCTCATTTATTGATAAGGTTCTCTTTGTCGTTGACAGGAAGGATCTCGACTATCAGACAATGAAGGAGTACGACAAGTTTGAGAAAGGAGCTGCAAATAGCAATTCAAGTACTGCAATACTTAAGAAACAGCTTGAAGATCCAAATAGTAAGATTATCATCACTACTATACAGAAGCTCTCTGTACTAATCAAGAAGAACAAGGATCATCAAATCTACGACAAACATATAGTAATTATCTTTGACGAATGTCATCGCTCTCAGTTTGGCGACATGCACACTGCTATTACAAAGAAATTCAAGAAATATTACTTTTTTGGATTCACTGGTACGCCCATATTTGCAGCAAATTCAAGCAGTGGTGGCAAGATTGATTTAAAGACAACAGAGCAAGCTTTTGGTGCCAAGTTGCATACATATACAATAGTTGATGCAATAACTGACAGAAATGTACTACCATTCCGGATCGACTATATAAGTACAATGAAGGAGCAGGAGGATATTCAAGATAGCAAGGTGAAAGATATTGACAGGGAGAAAGCACTTGCATCACCAACGAGAGTGTCCAAAATTACTAAATACATTCTTGAGCACTTCGATCAAAAGACTAAACGAAACAGTACCTATCAAATTAAAGAGAGGAGGATTGCCGGATTCAACTCAATTTTTGCAGTTAGCTCAATTGAGATGGCTATGACTTATTATGCTGAATTCAAAAAGCAAATGGAGGCTCTTCCTGAAAGCAAAAGGCTAAAAATTGCAACAATATACAGCTTTGAAGTAAACGAAGACACAACTGGAACAGAGGGCTTCCTAGACGATGAGAACCCAGAAGATACTTCCTTGCTAGATCAAAGCTCTAGGGACTTCCTAGACATGGCAATAGGCGATTACAACAAGATGTTTAAATCGAACTACAATACGGGAAATGAGTTTCAGAATTACTACAAAGATGTATCTCAGAAAGTCAAAGACAGAGAGATTGACATGCTGATTGTGGTAAACATGTTCCTTACTGGTTTCGATGCTACAACTCTAAACACTCTCTGGGTAGATAAGAACCTGCGTCAACACGGATTACTTCAAGCATACTCAAGAACGAACAGAATTCTTAATACTGTTAAAACCTTTGGTAACATTGTTTGCTTTAGAAACCTCGAAAAGGCAACCAATGAAAGTATAGCACTCTTTGGAGATAAGGATGCTGGAGGAATTGTTCTGCTTAAAACCTATGATGAATACTATAATGGGTACAAGGATGGAGAAAAGTACATACCAGGATATATTGACATTGTAAATACTATTCAGGAAAAATTTCCAGTCGACAAACAGATAGTAAGCGAGGAGGAGCAAAAGGAGTTCATAAGACTATACAGTGCGTTATTAAGGGCAAAGAATATCCTTTCTACTTTTGATGAGTTTAAAGGAAAGGAAATCTTCTCTGAGAGGGATGTGCAGGATTATCAGAGCGTATACATTTCACTTTATCAGGAGTTCAGAAAAAAAATAACTGGAGATGTGGTCAGCATTAATGATGACATCATATTTGAGATAGAGTTAATAAAACAGGTTGAAATCAATATTGATTTTATTCTTGACCTGATTAGAGAGCATCACAAAAAGAATTTCAAGGACAAAGAGATTGAGTTGAAGATACAGAAGGCAATCGACTCAAGTATGAGTCTTCGTAACAAAAAAGAGCTTATTCTTCAGTTTATAACATCAATGTCTCCTGATTCAAATGTTGATGATGCATGGATATCTTATGTTAATACAAAGAAGATAGAAGAGTTAAATGCCATAATAGAAGAGGAGGGGCTAAATAAAGAAGAGACATACAAATATGTCAACAACTCTTTTAGTAATGGATATATCCAAGAGACCGGAACAGCTCTAGCGAGAGTACTACCTCCATTGTCAAGGTTCTCACCATCTGGAGATAGAACTAAAAAAAGACAATCCGTACTTGAAAAATTGGTAAATTTCTTCAATAAATTCTGCGATATATCTGACAAAAAGTTGATTGGATAAATCTTTGTTCACTATTAAGTGGTACATTATCGTTATGAAATTATGGCTTACTAAGAGATTGATTCATTTGGGACCAAATAATAGAAAGCAAAAATGGCTAACAAGTTGGATTTTCAACTGTCAGCCATTTTTTGTACCCGAAGCCGGGGTCGAACCGGCACAGCCTTGCGGCCACTGGTGTTTGAGACCAGCGCGTCTACCGATTCCGCCATCCGGGCATTTGCTCATTGGTAAACGAGGGATGCAAAGATATGTAATATTTTTTTATTATCAAATAAATGGTATATCTTTGCCACGTCAACAGGAAAGGGAATCCCGTGTAAATCGGGAACAGTACCCGCTGCTGTAAAGCTCGCCCGAAAGGGTTATCTTTCGTAAGCCACTGCCAATAAGGCGGGAAGGCGCAAGATATAAAAGCTGAGTCAGAAAACCTGCCTGGGGCAAAAAACATTGTTAATCGAACTTTCGGGAGGTAAAGAGCGATGCTTAAATACAGAATTACAGCATTACTTATTTTAGGATTTTTAGTTTTTGGACAGCGCCTTGTCGTTGCTCAAAATCGCTCTGTATCTACATCTGAGAACTCCCAAAATAATATTTCAAATAGCACTAAAGGAACTCCAGACACACTCAAAAGGACACTGTCGGGTGTTACATTAGCTGTCGAAAAGAACCGAACAACTACCTCTTCTAAGTCGTTTAGCGTTGGTACAGGAGTTGTCGAAATCTCACAAAAAGCAATCTCAGAGCAGAAAGTTCTCTCCCTTGCAGACTTTATCAAACAAGAGAGCTCTGCATACCTAAAGGAGTATGGCAAAGGAATGGGAGCATATCTTTCGGTAAGGGGCACATCCTCATCGCACACATCAATCGATTGGAATGGCCTCAACCTCTCTGTCCCAACTATCGGTCAGACCGACTTCTCACACGTACCTCTCTATTTCTTCGATGCGATGGATATTCACATTGGAGGAAGCTCCGCACTTTATGGCGACGGCACGCTCGGAGGGAGTATCAGACTAAAGACCTCTCCTCACTGGAAAAAAGGTCTGCATGGAGACGTTCTCCTGTCGACTGGAAGTTTTTCTACAACCTTTATTGGTGCAACTATCAGATATGCAGAGGAAAAAGTGGAGTCGAGAACAAGTCTCTTCTACTCATATGCACTCAATAACTATACATTCCGTAACAATACCGAACCAGGGAATCCATGGGAGCGACTCAAAAACTCCTCTTACCGAAATAACGGATTGCTACAAGAGATCTTTGTGAAATCGGGGAGAGATGGTCTATTCTCGTTTAATTTCATGCTCCTGAACTTCGACCGAGAGATTCAGCCAGCAGTTTCTAATAATAAAGTGCCTCTAAGCTACGCCTCAATTTTCGATCGTAGTGTTAAAGCCTCTGGCCGCTACAGTCTGCGAAAGGAGAGATTTGCACTCTCGGCTGCAATCGCATATTCGGGTGATAGACAAGAGTATAAATCAGACGTGATAGCGGCTTCGCGCTTTTCGGCAACCTCAGAGGCCGAAGGGATCTTTGAGAAGGTGACGATCAAAGGGGGTGCAAGTATCGAACATACTGTCCCTCAAGTGGAGTCTTATGATAAGGATGTAACCGAGAGCAGAGGCTCAATCTATGCACTCTTTAAATATAAACCAATTGAGAGGCTAACCCTTTCGGGAGGCGCACGATACACTACGGTGACAGACGTAACGTTACCGTTAATGCCATCTGCAGACATCAGATACGAACTTGTAAATAGTAAGGATTTGTCGATCGGAGTCAGAGGTTCTGTCTCAAAAAACGTGAAGGTTCCGACTCTCAACGACAGATATTGGGGAGGAAAGAATCTCTACCTTAAGCCAGAGACCTCATTTACCAGTGAAGGTGGATTTGATCTCTCCTATACAAAAGGTAGCAGACGAATTAATTTCTACACCACTCTCTATCGCAGTGCGGTATCGGACTGGATTCGTTGGTTACCTGCGGGTTCGATTTGGAGACCTCAAAATATACCTGAGGTGCTCTCAGTAGGCTGCGAAGCGGGAGTCAAGGCTGAGGCGATGTTGAATCAGTTGAAGGTTACCTTGGACGGGAACTACACCTACACAAATATTAAGATGATTGATGCAATCTGGAAGCAGGATCCAGCGATAGGGCAACAATTAGCATATCAGCCGAAGAATTCTCTGAAAACAAGGATCAGAGGCGATTATGGCAAGTTCAGTGCTTTTATAGCTATGCAGTATGTTGGAGAGAGAACAACAGTTGACATCTTCGATATCTTGCCTTCATACGAAGTGTTTGATGTTGGAGCAAGTAGTAAGTTTGATAGTGCTGTTGGAGAGTTTGTGATTTCTGGAGCGGTAAAAAACCTCTTCGATAAACAATATCAGAATGTGAAATTTTATGCGATGCCTGGAGTAAATTATCAGTTGTCGGTACAGTGGAAATTCTAAAAAACATAATTATAATACAAAACAATAACATAATGATTAAAAACCTCTTAAAAGTAGCACTGTTGGGAATCTTCTCATTTGTGTTGCTATCGTGCGAAAAGGACAACCGCACCAATGTCTTGCCCGAAAATATGGCAATCATCATCAATCAAGGTAACTTCTCTGAGCACAACGGAAGTTTGTCTGTTTATGATGAGACAAATAACACAATTACAAATAGAGCTTATGAAGCTGCAAATGGCTCTAGCATTGGAGCTTCGATAATGTCGGGCTGGGTGAGCGATTCTAAAAAAGCCTACATTGTTTGTAATAATCCTGATAAAATTATTGTCCTTGACGCTAAGACAATTAAGCTTGTTGGAACCCCTTTAACCTCAAATTTAGCTAATCCACGTGCTGTTTGTGGCAATCAAAATTATATCTTTGTGTCGAATTGGGACGTGGATCATATCACAAATGAATTTGGGATGTGGGAGTATACAAAATCTTACATCTCTGTGTATGATGCACAAACAATGGGTTTTTTGAAAAAAGTGTTGGTAGGAACAGATGCAGAAGGTATTCTTCTGAAGGATAATAAACTGTTTGTGGCAACCAAAGAGGGTGTGAAAGTTCTTGATATCACTAAGAGCGATCTTCCAACTCTTGCCACTATCAGGCACCAAGACGCCCCTGGAGCTGCAAAAAATTTAGCAGTTGATGCTTATGGTAAAGTGTGGGCATCGTTTCCTCAAAAAGGGCTAGTGGAGATTAATCCTGTAAACCTTACTGCGACTGCAGTAGTTACTGTTCCAGTTGATGGAATGGACGGATATATTTGTGCAGATGGAACTGGTGAGAGAATTCTTAGTTACAACACTACATATAATGCCCAATGGCAGCCTGAAGTTGCAAAAATTCACGCTGTTACAGTAAGCACAAAAGATGTGAAAGTTCTTTATTCGGGAACATATTTCTATGGAGTAGGCGCAAGCCCAAACACAAATAACATCTATACTGCCGAAGTAAGTTTCAGTTCAAACTCGATTTTAAAAGTACTGAATCCAGATGGCTCACTTAAAAAGAGCGAGACAGCAGGAGTAGGAACTTCGAGATATCTCTTCTTTTAGAACTATAGCCTTGTTCACGAAGAGAAAGAGGGTGTCCCCGTAAGGAGGCACCCTCTGTTTTTTATCTCATTCTCTAAAAAGATATCGGAACTCTTAATAGTGAAATGTAATTGTCTTTTTGATATCTGGATGGATACTGTTTGCAACAGGACAGGTTTTTGCCGAAGACTCAATCAGTCTGCGCTCTTTATCGCTGTAGTTGTTGTGAGGAAGGTAGATGTCTATAATTAATTCAACAACTCTGCGAGGATTTGTTCCCATCACTTTTTCGGTCTCAACTCTGGTTCCATCAATTGAGAATCCATAAGTGCGAGCAGATATTCCCATAATTGTCAGCATGCAAGAGCCTAACGATGTTGAAAAAAGGTCTGTCGGAGAGAAAAATTCTCCCTTTCCTTGGTTGTCAAGTGGAGCGTCGGTAATCAACTTTTGCCCCGACTGTAAGTGTGTCGCCTCTGTTCGAAGATCTCCCAGATAGCGTGTGGTCATCTTAGTCATAACTGTTTGTATTTATTATTTGATTTCAATTGCTTTTAGAGTAGCTGAGGTGCAAGAAACTACTTTTACTTTAACATAATCGCCAACTTTATGTTCACCTGCAGGGAAAACACACACTTTGTTTTGTGATGTTCTACCGAAAAGCTCCTCTTTAGAACGTTTCGATGTACCCTCTACAAGAACTTCGAACTCTTTTCCAAGATCGGCTTGGTTACTCAACAAAGAGAGCTCATTTTGCAGAGCAATGATCTCGTTGAGTCTTCTGGTTTTTACCTCTGGTGCGACATCATCTTTGTAGTGTCTTGCTGCTTTAGTATTCGGCCTTTCGGAGTACTGGAACATAAATGAAAGGTAGTATCCAACCTCTCTCATAATTGAGAGTGTCTCTTTGTGATCCTCCTCTGTCTCACCGCAGAATCCTGCAATGATGTCGGAGCTGATTGTGCAGTCGGGTAAAATCTCTCTGATTTTAGCAACCCTTTCGAGATAGCTCTCTCTTGTGTATTTTCTGTTCATCTTCAATAGCATATTGTTGCTTCCAGATTGAACAGGAAGGTGGATGTGGTTACATATGTTTGGATACATAGCCATTGTATAGAGAACGCTGTTCGCCATATCCTTTGGATGCGATGTTGAGAATCTCACTCTGAGGTGTGGGCTAATCAAAGCTACCATCTCTAGAAGTTGTGCAAAATTTACTGTTTTGGTTGGATTTTCGGTGTCAATCCAATGGTATGAGTCCACATTTTGTCCTAGCAGGGTGATCTCTTTGTAACCAGCCTGGAATAGCTCTTCTGCTTCGTGCAGGATGCTTTCTGGCTCCCTGCTGCGTTCTCCGCCTCTAACATAAGGTACCACGCAGTATGCGCACATGTTGTTGCAGCCTCTCATAATTGAGATGAAAGCAGAAACTCCATTGTTGTCCATCCTCACAGGCGAGATGTCTGCATAGGTCTCCTCTTGCGAGAGGATTACATTTATCTGCTTATTATCTCCCGAAAGTGACGCCAATAGCTTTGGCAGCTCTCTGTATGAGTCTGGACCAGCAACGATGTCAACTCCTTCATGTTCCAAAAGCTCCTCTTTTAGTCTTTCTGCCATGCAGCCAAGGATTCCGACAACTAAGCCTCTCTTTTTCTTTTTCATCTGACGAAACAGATCTAGACGACCCCAGATTCTCTGTTCGGCGTTGTCACGGATAGAGCATGTATTTATAAAGATCAGGTCTGCCTCTTCTAATTTTTCGCAAAGTGAGTATCCGCAACCTTGAAGAATCGAAAGCACTACCTCGCTGTCGTTCACATTCATCTGGCAACCGTATGTCTCAATGAAGACTTTGGGCTTTTCAGGATCTAGTATCGGTTTTACGGAATGATATTTGTTTGTCATATAGCATTAATTATTCTGCAAATATAGGCTTTTTTATACCTTTGCATAAATCAACTCGAGGAATGATGAATAGAATATTTTCCGTATTGCTGTTAGCTGCCGGTCTAATGCTTACCGGATGTGCTGGTTATAAGAATATAAATGTAGAGGAGGTTAAACTCGATAAAATTCAACTTCAAAGTACATCTAACGCAATTGTGGAGCTTAAGTGCAGGATTGATAATCCTGCCAATGCAAAGATCTATCTTACTGCAGTCGATGGTTTTGTAGTTCGAAATGGAGCTAACTTCGCTCAGATTCGTCTTCTCTCGTCGGATACTCTTGCTGCAAAAGCAGTTTCGGAGGCAATAATGGTATTTCAAGTTGAACTGTTGGATCCTCTGGCGTTATTGTCGATGGGATTAAATATCTCTACTTGGGACATCAAAGATTTTGAAATCAATGCAAGAACAACTGTTAAGACATCAACTGGCTTAAGAAAACAGATAAAGCTTAAGAAGGTCCCTCTCCAAAATTTGATTAATAAGTTTTAACGATGAATATCTTTAAATCATTAACAGCATCTCTATTTCTCTTACTTTTTGTGGGAGCCGGTAATGCAGTTATCGCACAAAATACCGACATATTAAAGCGTGATTCTCTAGTAATTAAGCCGCATATTCTTGATTCTACACTTATCGATAAAGATATTTTTCGTCTTTTAGAGGAGAACTCTGGTAGCGGAAGGGTAAAAATATCGCAAACACAGAAGGTGAAAGATGCCTATTACATGCATTTGGATCAATCTTCGAAAAGAAAGATTACTGGTTATAGAATCAGAATATTTTTCGATAACAACCAGAGTGCAAGAGGTAAATCGGAGGCTGTAGCGTCTCAATTTGCTCAGATGTATCCTGGAGTTCCTGTCTACAGGAGTTACACTAACCCATATTTCAAAGTTACTGTTGGTGACTACAGAAGTAAGTCTGAGGCAATGAAGATGCTAAAAGAGCTCGAAGGGCTCTTCCAGTCGGCGTTTCTAATAAAAGAGACGATTAATTTTCCCCCTTTATAGTCTATTGTGCCACCATTTTGGACGAAACTTAAGAGCAAGCCTCTTGAGTGGCGTAATGTATCTGTCTATTTTTTCTGGATAGATATCTGGGATATTTACAAGGATTCCTGTCTCCTCAACACCTCCAAAATGTTCGTTGATTGCTGTTCCAAACACCTTCATCGATGGTGAAAGGTTCATGTAGGAGTTGATCAGTGGAGGAATGTGTTCGCCAAGTGTCCTTACCTCTTTAGACATTAGTTTGTATGCTTCACGATAGTCGTCGTGTGTAAAGAGATTTTTGTAGTATGGATTCTCTTTATCGAAATCGAGCATGATTCCTGGTTTTGGGACAACTAATCTCTTTTCGTCGGTAAAGAAGGTATTCAAGAAGTTTAAAAGAGTATTTCTTGCCCTTGTATTGTATGAAGTATACATTGTAACCTTACCAAAGAAGTATTTTACTTTTGGGTATCTCAAAACTAGAGCTCCAAGCCCATCCCAAAGATTATCAAGAGCATATAGCCCTTTTCTTTTGATGTTGGTACTTTGGTAGTTTGGTTGTATAAATGATCGTCCTAGCTCGATTGTAAAGGGTAGGTATTCTGCTGTAAACTCATTCGAGAAGTCGAATAGTTCACTGGTTGCCATTTGCTCTGGTTTAAGGCCAGCGCACTGGATATAGCGGTAACCTCCAATAATCTCTTGGTCTTTAGGGTCCCAGACAATAAGTTGTTTGTAAGGAGCAATTCTGTCTGTGTCGAACTCGTCTATATCAACAGCCTTTCCTGTTCCTCCTCCGGCAAGTCTGAAAGAGATTTCGCGAAGCCTGCCAATCTCCTGCATTGTATGAGGCGAATCGTGCGCAGTTACTTCGTAGAGTTTGTTCTCTCCTTTACGGGTGTTTCTTATGAACTTGTCGGTAGTCAACTCCTCGATGATTAACTTTCTGTCTACCGGCTGTATTACGGGTTCCATTGTTTACTTGTTTTTTAATGAATAGCACTGTTTTCTAAAAAAGTCATTCCAAAAGTTGTTGTCTCTTTTGGCAGCTATCTCCTCAATCTTTACTGGACTTCCTATGTTGACTTCGAAAGTCGCATTTCTTTGCAAAAACATTTCGCGAGGCAACATTAGCATTTCGTAATTAAATTTTATCCCTATCGCCTTTCTTATATTCGCCAACCTATAGAATAGATTGGAGTTTTTTCCTTCGAAATGGATTGGAACTATATCTCTGTTGTATTTAATTGCTTGGTTAAGATAGCTCTTCTTCCATTCTAAATCTTCAATTTTTCCTTTCTGCAGCCTAGAGCATAGACCTGCTGGAAAGTACAAAATCTGAGAGTCCGATTTGTATGAGTCATCGATATTTTTCGCATAACTTTGAGTCTGCCTTCCGTGTTTATTTATAGGAACAAACAACTCTTTTAGAGGTTCGACATTCATTAAAAGATCGTTGACAACAATTTTAATGTTGGGATATTTTTTCCCAATTATATCAATGAGAATCAAGCTGTCTAATCCTCCAAGCGGATGGTTGGATATGAACATAAATCTACCCTCGTCTGGCAGATTGTCTAGTCCAGTTACATTGTATTGAATACCTAAGTATCTCAGTAATTCATTTACAAAAGCTAAGCCGCTGATATCTCCAAACTTATCGAGGATCTCATTGATTTCATCCTGATGGACAAGTCTTTTTAAACCATTCACCAAAAATGAAGGGATAATGCGGGCAAGTCTCTCGTTTTTAGCTTTAAGAATTCCTGCCACATCTATTTTTTGTCTGGTCTGTTTATGCTCCATCTTGTAACCTTTAACGGATGCGAAGTTAAATAAAAATCATATCTTTGCATAAACGCTCCGCATATATGCTAAAACAAGGGTTACAACAAAAATTATTACAGAAATTATCACCACTTCAAATACAGACGATTAAGCTGCTGGAGCTCCCTACGCTAGAACTTGAGCAGAGGATAAAAAAAGAGTTGGAAGAGAATCCTGTGTTGGATGAAGGAATGGAGGGTGATGATTCAGATGAGGGTAGTGGCGGAAATGTCTCTCTGAGTGATTATTCTACGGAGGATCAGATTCCTTCGTACAAGTTATACGTTAATAATCAGGGTAAAGATATTAAGCCCGAATATAATGTCTTTTCTGTAAAAGAGAGCTTTCATCAGTCTCTAGTCTCGCAGTTAGGTTATAGTTCGCTAAACGATAGGGAAAAGACAATAGCTGCTTTCATTATAGGGAGTTTGGACGACGATGGATACCTTCGCCGCGAACTTTATGCGCTCGCCGACGATATTGCTTTCCGTCAGGGAATTGAGACAACTGAAGAGGAGGTAGAGAAGATTCTATTTAAAATTCAGGAGTTTGAGCCTGTTGGAATCGGAGCCAGAGACTTACAAGAGTGCCTCTTGCTTCAGATTAGGTCACGCCATCCATCTCCAGAACAAAAAAATGCTGAGTTGATTCTTTCAGACTATTTTAATGAGTTCACTAAGAAGCACTACACTAAAATCATGTCGCGTCTTTCGATCAACGAAGACCAACTAAAGGATGCAATCGAGGAGATTGTTCGTTTAAATCCTCGTCCCGGTGGTCAGATTGATGACTCATATACAGAGCAAGCTCAACAGGTTATCCCAGATTTTATTTTGGAATACAAAGATGGAGAGCTGATTATGACTATGCCGAGATTCTCTGTGCCTGAGCTTAAGGTAAATAAGAGATATGCGGATCTACTAATCTCCTCATCTGGAGGGTCAAACGCTAAGGCTGGAAAAGAGGCAGCATCTTTTGTTAAGCAGAAGTTAGACTCAGCTAAGTGGTTCATAGAGGCAATCAAGCAGCGCCATAATACTCTTCAGAATACGATGAATGCAATTATCGAATTTCAAAGAGAGTACTTTATCGATGGCGATGAGACCAAACTAAAACCAATGGTGCTAAAGAACATTGCCGAAAAAACAAACCTAGATATATCGACTATCTCTAGAGTAGTCAATTGCAAATATATACAAACTCACTTTGGAATCTACCCTCTAAAATACTTCTTCTCCGAAGGTCTTATGACCGAGGCTGGCGAAGAGGTCTCAACTCGTGAGATCAAAAAGATTCTTCAAGAGAGTATAGATGTCGAGAACAAGCAAAAGCCTTTGACTGACGAAGAGTTAGTGGCTGTATTGCAAGACAAAGGGTATAAAGTTGCTCGTAGAACTGTTGCCAAATATAGAGAGCAGCTAAATATACCGATTGCCAGACTCAGAAAGGAATTATAAAATTCAAAACTATGAGAAATATTTTCATCGCCTGTGTAGCCTTACTTTTCATCACAACATCATGTAACATGAAACAGAAAGCAGATCTAATTCTCATCAACGGAAAAATCTATACGGTAGATTCAACATTTAAAATTGTTTCTGCCCTAGCCGTTAAAGATGGAAAAATTATTGATATGGGAGAGGATGATTATATTCTCAACAACTATAGAGCTTCTCACTACGAGGATGCTCAAGGAAATGCTGTCTTTCCTGGCTTTAATGATGCTCACTGCCATTTTATAGGGCTTGGTAGAAGTCTCAATGTTGCCGACCTTCGAAATACTACCTCATTTGAAGAGATAATCGAAAAACTAAAGGAGTTCGATAAAGCTAATAATCCTCAAGTCTTAGTTGGAGAGGGGTGGGATCAGAACTTATGGCAGATTAAGGAATTTCCAGATAACTCGCTACTAAACAAAGCTTTTCCCGATAAACCAGTAATTTTAAAACGGATAGACTACCACGCAGTAATTGTAAATGAGGCTGCGATCAATAAACTTGGATTAAAACCAAACGATGGAAACTATCCAATTGCGGAGGCTGTCACAAAAGGGGATAAGTTTACAGGAGTCTTTTTAGAGACAACTGCCGATAAGTTTAAAGGGATTGTTCCAGAACCAGACGATACCGAAATGGAGCAAATAATAAAGCTAGCGCAAGAAGAGTGTTTCAAGTTTGGATTAACATCTGTAAGTGATGCCGACGTCTCTTTTTTGAATGCTACCGCTTTGATTAATAGCAATAATTCGGGATTACTAAAAATTCGCACAGATGTTTGGCTTTCAGCAACAGCAGAAAATATCGAGAATTTTCCGAAACCAGTTACATCTGGAAATATAAGAATTGGGACAATCAAGATGTACTTAGATGGGGCTCTTGGATCTAGGGGCGCTCTTTTGATTGCTCCTTATAGCGATAAACCAGACTCTAAAGGCATATATGTTGGGACTCCCGAGGATTTTGAAAAATACTGCAAATGGGCTTACGACAACAATTTTCAAGTTGCAGTGCATTGTATTGGCGATGGTGCTAATAGAGAGGCGTTAAGAGTTTTTGGCAATCTTCTAAAAGATACAAACGATAGACGGTGGAGGATAGAACATGCTCAAATTATTGATCCTAATGATTTTGGATTATTTGGAAAATATTCTATTGTTCCATCTATTCAACCTACTCATGCAACTTCAGATATGATTTGGGCTAAAGAGAGGTTAGGAGAGAGGCTGGTTAATGCTTATGCTTATAAACAGTTATTGTCTCAGAATGGCTGGCTCCCTTCTGGCACCGACTTCCCAATTGAAAAGGTAAATCCTATTTATACATTCTATGCAGCTGTCTTTAGAAAGAATCTGGATGCTCAGCCCGATGGCGGATTCCAAATGGAAAATGCTCTTACTCGTGAGGAGGCTATTCGTTCGATGACAATATGGGCTGCTAAGGCCTCATTCGAAGAGTCGATCAAGGGTTCTCTAGAAAAGGGCAAATATGCCGACTTTGTGATTCTAGACAAAGATTTGATGACTGCTGAGGAATATGAAATTCTCCGCACAAAAGTCGTGAAAACCTTTGTAGGCGGAGAACTTGTCTTTACGCGTAAATAACGCTAATATCTTTTTATTATAGTTTGCTTCCGTAAGCTAGGTCTCCAGCATCGCCGAGGCCTGGTACGATGTACGATTTAATTGTCAGCTCCTCATCAATTGCTCCAACCCAAAGAGTGGTATCTTTGTGAGGTAGGTGCTTTGATAGATAATTAATCCCATCTACACTAGCTATTGGGCAAACAAGGTGAGTATGTTCAGGTACTGCATTTTCTGCTAATTTATTGTATGCCAACACAACGGAAGAACCTGTTGCCAACATCGTGTCTGCTAAGATTAATGTCTTGCCTTCGATACTAGGGCTGCTTGAATATTCAATCTGAATAGTGAACTTATTGTCTTTCCCGTATTTTCTGTAAGCAGCAATAAATGCATTTTGAGATCTGTCAAAATAGTGTAAAAGCCCTTCGTGCAATGGAAGACCTGCTCTCATAATACTTCCGATCACTATTTGGGAGTCAGGGAGGTTGCAAGAGGCGATTCCTAGTGGAGTCTGTACCTCTTTTGTCTTGTATGGAAGAACTTTGCTGATTTCATAGGCAAAAACTTCGCCGATTCTCTCTAGGTTCCTTCTGAATCTCATGCTATCTTTTTGAATCACATGGTCGCGAATTTCGGCTATAAAGGTGTTCAATACAGAATTTTGTTCTCCGAGATTGATGATCTTCATCGTATGTTTTTTTAAAATTGCACAAAGATATAAAAAAGATTACATCAACCCCTGGTCGGAGAAACTGAAATATGTGTCTCCTGCAATAATCAGATGGTCTAGTAATGTTATATCGAACATCGATGCAGCCTCGTGCAGAGCTTTTGTTTGAACTTTGTCGGCATCACCTGGTGTAGGATTGCCAGAAGGGTGGTTGTGGACAAGGATGATTGAACTAGCAAGTTTCTCTAATGCATTTTTTACAACAATCTTGACATCTACCACAGTTGCCGAAACTCCCCCTTTGCTCAACCTCTCTTTTGCAATCAGTCTATTTGCTCGATTTAGGTACATTACCCAGCACTCCTCGTGCGATAAATCTCGCAGCACTGGACTAATTATCTTCGCAGCATATTCCGATGATTTGATCTGTTGTGAACTCTTCACCTCTTCCGATGAGATTCTTCGTGTGAGTTCCGAAACAGCAGTAATGACAAGTGCCTTTGTAGGCCCAATTCCTTTGATTTTTTTGAGGGAATCGATAGACATATTAGTAAGCGATCTCAGATTGTTTCCAGCTGCATTTATGACTGTGCGCCCTAGATCAACAGCGGTCTCATTTTTAGTTCCCGATCCCAATAAAACTGCGATCAATTCTGCATCACTCAAACTCTCTGCTCCAAGCTTAATCATTCTCTCCCTAGGACGATCGTCCTCCTTCCATTGTCGGATTGTAAGTTTTTCTTTCATAAACAGTATAAATTAAAAAAGCTTCTCAAAGATTGAGAAGCTTTCTTAATTTTCTGTGACAACTTGTAAAAACTAAGCTAGTTTGTTAACGTATGCGCTGATACCGCTTTTTAGATTTGAAGCTTTGTTTGCGTGGATTACATTAATCTTTGCTAGCTTGTCAATCATTGAAGAAACTTTCGGTAAAAGTGCGATAGCCGCAGCTTTATCTGTTGTGTTGCGTAGTGCCTTAATTGCATTACGAGTTGTGCGTGCATAATACCTGTTATGCAGCTTGCGCTTTTCACTTTGTCGGTGGCGCTTGTCTGCTGAAGCGTGATTTGCCATTATCTTATTTTTTATTTTTAGTAGTCCGTAGGGGAATCGAACCCCTATTGCAAGAATGAAAATCTTGAGTCCTAACCGTTAGACGAACGGACCAATTTTGAAATCCCACTAGGATTATCGCGTTGGGAGTGCAAAGGTAGAAAGATTTTTTTTACTTGCAAAAATTTTCAGAAAAAAATTCTAAAAAAATTCAAAAGAGTAGATCAGTGACTCCACTTGACGCAGATAATTACGCTTGTCATACCTCGGTGCATAAACGAATGCTTCAACGGCTATAACATACTTGTTATCTTCATCAACAAAGAAATGACTGACGAAAGGACCTCCCATAAAATCGTTCTGAACTTCCCATAAACCTCTCATCTCAGCAAAGGTTCTCTTATTATATCTTATCCATTTTACTTGTGGTTCCAACATCAAGTTAGTTGTCATGTATGTGTTTTCAAGTGGTCCTGGGACGTTGTTCATTAAAAACTCATTTCTCTTGGCAACAAGATTTGGAAGATAAAAATCGGTTGAATCGGTATGTGGATATCTGTAAATAAAGATTCCTTGATTGGTATATGTAGTTTCGTATGAAATCCAAATGAAGTCAGGCGTCTGCTTGCGAAGATTGTATCCTTTAGGGAAGTATGGAGAGCCTCCGAATGTCGCTGTAACTAATTCTCTGAGACCTTTCTCTTCGTATTTTTTAGCATTTTGAATATTTCTATTTCTTTCGGCTTGCTCCAAAGCACTTTCCAGTTTTGCTTGATCTTGTTGAATGATAGCATTAGCACTTTGTGCATCAGGTGCAGAGATCGTCACAACTATTTGAGGAGCTGCCCAAACATTTTCTTGAAATACCATTTTAGACTCTTTTAGGTCTTTATTGACATTTACAATGATAATATTTCGGTGAGTCTGAAATATGCTTGTGAAGGCATTTTCTGGGATATTAATTAGGCTGAACATCGGCTCGCGTTGAGGCAAGAATGGTTGGTCCTTTGCAAGAATAGCTCGAAGACTAACTCCAGGATCACTCTCCCAAAGTCCTTTGTTGATGACGATGATAACTTCGCCAGCTTTTCCGCTGATATTTGGCATCAGCTGAGGTCCGCTGTTGCAGGAGTATGCTGCAATCAGAAGAACCGGTATAATTAGAGCCTTTAATATTTTCATAACTTTTTTAGTTAAATAGTCTGTAAATGTCGTTTCCAAAAGCAAGGAACATTAGTGCGAATAATATGAGCATACCAACTATTTGCGCGTATTCGAGGACTTTATCATTTGGTTTCTTTCCTGTGATCATCTCAAATAGAACAAAGATAATATGGCCACCGTCGAGTGCTGGGATTGGTAGAAGGTTAAGTACTGCAAGCATTATTGATAGCCATGCGGTAATGTTCCAAAAAATTTGCCAGTCCCAAGAAGATGGGAAAATCTTCCCAATAGAGATGAAACTTCCAACAGACTTATAAGCTTCGGTTTTTGGAGAGAAAATCAGACCAAGCTCTTTGAAATAGTTTCCAACAGTTGCAATGCTCTTCTTAGCCCCGGCAGGAATTACCTCCAATAAGGAGTAATCAGTTACTGTTAAGTTAAATAATTTATTAATGTCACTCTCTAAAATTATGCCAAATTTGCCATTATTGTCAATAAGTAACTGTTTGGTAATGAACTCACCATTACGATCTATTGTGACATTTAAAGTATCGTTTTTACGCTCAGCAATCAATGGTTGGATATCTTGAATTATATTGATCGAGACACTGTCGATTGCTATGAATTTATCACCAGCCATAAGCCCGGCAGCGGCATTGAGCGAAGTGTCTGGAACCTCTTTTACAATAAAAGGAACTCTGAGTTGGAACATTCCTGGAGTCTTTAGAACAGCTGGAATGTAAACGGGATCTATACTTACTTCAATTGTATCGTTGTCTCGCACAACTTGTGCGCTTTTTGCTTGGTTACGAACTAAATCAATCTGAAGATCCGAGAATTTGTCTACTGGTTTGCCATCGAAAGAGATAATCTTGTCTCCATTTTTGAAACCCATTTCGCGTGCAAGGTCATTGCACTGCACACCGTAAGTTGCATCGGAGTTTTTTAGATATTGTTCTCCCCAAACATAAAGTACTGCTGAGTAGATTAGGATTGCAAGGATGAAATTGAAAAAGACACCTCCAAACATGACGAAAAATCTTTGCCATGCCGGTTTGCTTCTAAACTCCCATGGTTGAGGCTCTTGTTTCATTGCCTCTTTGTCCATCGACTCATCTATCATCCCAGAGATTTTACAATAACCTCCTAGTGGGAGCCAGCCAATACCATATTCGGTATCGCTCTTTTTTGGTTTGTATTTAAAGATACTGAACCATGGATCAAAGAACAGGTAAAATTTTTCGACCCTGATTTTAAAGATCCGGGCAAAGATGTAATGTCCAAATTCGTGTACTAAAATCAGCAGCGATAGTGCAAGAAGTACCTGAAGGGTTTTGATTAATACGTCCATTTAGTATTTCAGATGTAATTGTTTATTAATTATTGCTAGCTCGCGAGCATATCTGTCTGTTTCGAAGATGTCGTCGAGTGAGGGGTCTTTTGTGAAGTATATTTTTTCGATTACCTCTCCGATTATTTCGGGAATGGAAGTAAACGAAATCTCTCTCTTTAGGAATGCTTCTACAGCAATTTCATTTGCAGCATTCATGGCGCAAGGGATATTTCCTCCTCTCTCAATACTTTTGTATGCGATATTGATGCAAGGAAATTTCTCTTTGTCTGGAGCGTAGAAGTCTAATTTGGAGAGGGTCGAGAAATCAATGCGTGTTGTATTCAGATTTAATCTATATGGGTATGAGATTGCATACTGTATTGGTAACCTCATGTCGGGGACGCTCATTTGGGCACTTACCGATCCGTCGGTAAACTGTACCATGGAATGAATTATTGACTGTGGATGAACTACAATCTCAATTTTTGATGGGTCGGTCTTAAATAACCATTTTGCTTCAATCAACTCTAGGCCTTTGTTCATCATAGAGGCTGAGTCGATTGTGACTTTAGCTCCCATAGTCCATTTTGGATGCTTTAGCGCAGCCTCTACGGTAACACTCTTTATTTCATCTTTGGTAAGATGTAAAAAAGGTCCACCAGAGGCGGTAAGTAAAAGCTTTTCAATTGAGGCTTTCTCCCCTTGCAGACATTGAAAAATTGCTGAATGTTCGGAGTCAACTGGTAAAATTGCGCAACCATTTCTGAAAGCGAGGTCTGTAACAATGCTTCCTGCTGCTACTAATGTCTCCTTGTTTGCTAACGCGATGCTCTTTCCTGCCTTTAATGCTGCAATTGTTGGCTTCAGACCGCTAAATCCTACCATTGCGGTGACTATAATCTCTAGTCGGTGCGATGTAACAAGGTCGCATACAGATTGCATTCCAGCGAAGACCTTTGTGTCGTATCCTTTAAGAGCATTTTTGACATATTCATATTTGCTCTCATCGCAAATCACGACATTGTTTACATCAAATTCGATAGCCTGCTTGATTAATAGGTCGGCACTTGAGTTAGCTGTGAGAAGATCAACCTCGAACATGTCGCGATGTTGGGAGATCACGTCGAGGGTCTGGGTCCCGATCGATCCTGTGGAGCCCAGGATAGCAACACATCTTCTCATCCTGTTAGAATTTAATGTATTTTGCAGGGTCAACGGCTACACCTTTGTGCCATAACTCAAAGTGAAGATGTGAACCTGTAGAAAGTTTTCCAGTATTTCCTACTAGAGCAAGTGCGGTCCCTGCTTTAACTCTGTCGCCACTCTTTTTTAGGAGTTTTGAGCAGTGTCTGTAGATAGAGACTAAGTCATTACTATGTTGAACTTGAATTGTAAAACCTGTTTCGTCATTCCATCCAGCCGCAATCACTGTCCCATCTAGAACAGCAGAGATCACTGAGTTTTCTGGAGCTGCGATATCTAGATAAGGATGGCCTGTTGCTGCGTTAAAACCGTCTGAAATAATACCTTTAATAGGAGGGAAGAAGTGGAGACCTTCGATTTGAACAATTGTCTTACTGCTTCCTAAGTTAAACTGCTCTTGCTTGAGCACCTCTTCTCTAAGAAGTGAATCCTCTTTTGAAATCTTTATATTGACATCTACTTTGCTTGCTGAGTCAGCTTTAACATTTCCACCAGCTAAAAGTAGCGGCTCTTCGCCCTCTACAATTCTTTTAATATTGTTAAGCTGGAATTCCCACATCTTTACTGCTTGCTCCAAGGAGTCTGCTTTGATTGCGTTACGAGCAATGTCGCGGCTGGTCTCTGCGTCGGGGTATCCAGGGATATATTCTCGCAGTGGTGTGAACGAAATCAGGACAGTTACTGAGATGATAATAAAGATGATTGCAAGGCTTAAGCTTACAAGCATCATTAAACCATTTGCCCTAAAAACAAAAAGTTCTTCGTGCGATGTGTCGTTGAAGATCGAAAAACGGAATTTGTTTCTCAATCTGTTCTCTTTTTTCTCTTTTTTCTTTCGTGCCATCTTAATCTTCTACTTTAACAAAAACCTCCTCACTTTGCCATAATCCGTGTTTGTTGCAGTAGGCCATAGCTGTGAGCCTCATACTAACCTTCGGATAAACTATAAAGTCAGCCTCTATCTGTACAGGGTTGTCGCCATAAGACGATCTTTGAAGCTTTACTTCACCAATCAGAGTCTCCAAATTCCACAACTGGATGTACTGATAATGGTGATCGGGCAAATTAGGGTGTTTGGCATTTGTACCAATTCTTACCTTAACTCGAAAAGGGTTATCCCTTTTTGCCGACGGATCACATAAAACCACAGGACTATGCTTGTCTGCATAGGTTTTTACCTTATCGTTTCCGTTAATGAAATCTTTGTAGGAAAATATTCTAGGCATAAACTCAAATGATAAATTGACCTCAAATGTATTAAAAAAAACTAACTTTGCATAATGGAAAGAATCATAGGAATAGATTACGGAAGGAAAAGAACCGGTATTGCAGCAAGTGACCCTTTGGGTATATTCGCCTCTGCTCTTGATACTGTTCCTACCGCAGGTGTAGTGGAGTATCTCAAAAATTATACCTCTCGCGAAAATGTAAAACTTTTTGTGGTTGGTTATCCTCGCGATCTTCAGAACCGTCCGGCAGAGGGAGCAAGATATGTCGAACAACTCTTGTCTCTCCTTAAAAAACATTTTCCCTCGATTCCTGTTATTCTCGAAGACGAGCGTTTCACATCAAAAATGGCTTTTCAAGCGATGATAGACGGTGGTGTGAAGAAGATGGACAGAAGAGACAAAAGCATGGTTGATAAAATTAGTGCAGCCATTATTTTGCAGTCCTACCTCGATAGAACAAAATAGTAACTAAAACTCAAAATTTAAAATGACACTTCCTATTTATGTATACGGATCAGATGTTCTCAGAGAGAAGGCCGTTGAGGTTGACTTAGCTAAAGAGGGGATCCGTGAAGAGATGAAGAAGCTTGTGGAAGACATGTGGGAGACAATGGATAAGGCCGATGGTATTGGGCTTGCTGCGCCTCAGGTTGGTAAGTCGGTGAGAGTTCTTGTCGTTGATGGAACTCTTCTTGCCGATGATTATGAATATCTTAAAGACTTCAAACGGGTAATGATTAACCCAGTAGTTGAAGAGGAGAGCGACGACACTTCGGAGTATAACGAAGGTTGCTTGAGCGTTCCAGATATTCATGCAGACATTATTCGCCCTAAGAAGATAACTGTAAGCTACTTCGATGAAAACTTAGAGCAAAAGAGAGAGGTTTTGGATAATTTTGCATGCCGCATGGTGCAACACGAGATAGACCATCTAGATGGAATCCTCTTTGTAGACAGAGCCACTCCGATTAGAAAAAAGATGATTAGCGGAAAATTGAACAACATTAAAACTGGAAAAATCAAAACACATTATAGAATAGCAAAATAATATGGGAGCATTTCACGCCTACGATATTAGAGGCATATATAACAAAGATTTCAATAAAGAGACAGTCTATAAGGTGGGCTTTTTCCTGCCTGAATTATTAAATTCAAAAAAGGTGTTGGTTGGTAGAGACGCTCGCGAATCATCACCCGAAATTCATGAATATTTGATCAAAGGAATAACTGATGCTGGAGCAGATGTTTATGATCTAGGTCTATCTACAACACCAATGGTCTATTTTGCAACAGGGAAATATGGCTATACCGCTTCTGTTCAAATTACAGCGTCTCATAATCCGAGAGAGTACAATGGACTTAAGGTTTCGAGAGAGAATGCGCTTCCTGTTGGATTCGATAACGGATTAGGACAGATTAAAGAGTGGACAGAGACAAGAGAGATTGTTCCTGCTGCAAACAAAGGTTCGGTTTATAATATTGATGTAAAGGCAGAATACATAGAGTTCTTATTGAAATACAAAAAAGATATCTCGAATCTTAAGATTGGTATGGATATCTCAAACGGTATGGCAGCTCTATTGATTAAAGATATTCTAGGTGATGCTCCTCTTTATATCTACGACGAACTGGATGGAACTTTCCCTAATCACGAAGCCAATCCATTAGTGCAAGAGAATGTTGCAGATCTTAAAAAACTGGTAAAAGAGAATGGTTGCGATATTGGAGTAATCTTCGATGGTGATGCCGATAGAGTGATGTTCGTTGATGAAAATGGACGTTTTATATCTCCTGACTTAATGATTGCTTTGATGGGTCACTATTTCCTTGAGGAGAGAGGTGAGAAAGGTGCTGTATTGCAAGATATTCGTAGTTCAAAGGCAGTTGGAGAGTATCTTACTCCAATGGGGGCTCAAATGCATACTTGGAAGGTAGGTCGTGCTTTTGCTGCGCATAAATTGAGAGAAATCAATGGTGTATACGGAGGAGAGCTTGCGGGTCACTACTATTTTAGAGACTTCTTCTATTCCGATTCTGGTATCATGGCTTCGCTTATTATCTTGGGGATTGTTTCCGACATGAAGAGAGAGAAGGGTATTAAGTTATCGCAGCTTATTGCAGGAATTGAAAAATATAAAAATTCTGGAGAGATTAACTTTAGGATAGAGAAGAAGAGAGAGGCTATGGACAAAGTACGTAACTACTTTATCGCTGAAGCTACTCCAGTTGCAGATTACGATTTTGATGGCTACAGAGTTGAGTTTCCAGATTGGTGGTTCAATATTCGCCCATCTAATACCGAACCATATCTTCGATTCTTAGCTGAAGCTAAAACTGATGAACTTTTAGAGTCGAAAATAGCTAAACTCAACGAGCTATTAGCTGAGTTTAAATAGATGTCAAGATATGTTCAAATCTCTTATAACCTTTCTATCTCTGTTCTTTACGCTACTAAGTTTTGGACAGACTAGGGAGATTGAATCAGAAGTTTTGAACATAATTCCAGAGACACGAATAAGAATAAACGGACCCGCAAAGGTGGACTTCAACTCCAGAAGACCTTTGCGGGTTGTCTTTTATGCCCTTCCAAATGGGAACTCTATTGAACAAACGGCTGGAAAAATAATGGAGCCTGGAGATGATTGGCATTTTGACATTCAGCATATAGCTGCTCAGACCAGGCAAATCAGAATGCTCGACAAAAGTTACAATTATGTAGTTGTTTATCTTGAGTCAAAAATGAGGGCATGGACCTCCTATGCCGCTAAATATGAGTCTTCGGGAGTGTTGTTCAAAAAACTTGTGGATAGTACTTTATCCCTTGTTTCAAATATGTATGACGGACAATTAGTGGAGGATATTATAATTTCAGGTCACAGTGGTGGAGGCAGGTTCATGCTCAACTACCTCACTTCCGACAGTAGGATAGATGATCGAGTAAGAAAGATCTCTTTTATTGATAGCAACTATGGATACGAAACATCATCTCATGCACCTCTATTGGCAGAATGGCTTAAACGCGACAAACGCAATAAGCTTTTAGTTTTAGCTTACGTTGACACAACTGTTGTGCTTAATGGGAAAAGAATCGTAAGTTCAAAAGGGGGTACAGGCTACCGAAGTCGACTTATGGTTAGTGATTTGGAAGATCTTGGATTTAAATTCAAAGAGAGTGCAGACACCACTTTTAAACAATTCTCAGACAAGAGTGGACAAATTGCTGTTTCAATCAAAGAGAATCCAACAGGACAGATTTATCACACTGTTTTAGTTAGACGAAATGGTTTCGTGCTAAGTGTTCTGTTTGAAAATGCCAAATCGTTTACCAGGCTTGGTTACTGGGAATAATTTCTATCTTTGAACCAAATTTTACCTACTATGCAAAAACGTTATCCTGCCCTTGATATCCTAAGAGGGCTGACGATCTTCGGAATGATTTTCTGTGCTACGATTCCTTATGGAGTCCTTCCAGCTTGGATGTACCATATTCAAACTCCTCCGCCGTCGCATGCAGTTGATTTAACCCTCACTGGTCTAAGTTGGGTGGATCTTGTCTTCCCTGTCTTTATTTTTTGCATGGGAGTTGCAATTCCAATGTCGGGCAGAAACAAGCTAGATAGATATTTTTCAGAGACTGCAGAACGTTTTGTAATGCTGTGGCTCTTTTCGTACTTATATGTCTTTTTAAATTTTGGCTCTGTTGATTCGATTTGGGCTCAAGTCCTTACTGTTGTTGGCTTTTTGTCGCTTTTCCCACTCTATTTCGTCTATAAAGAGTCTAATAAAAAAAGAGTATATAAATCACTTGGTTTATTGACTGTTATAATAGTTATTGCGGTTGGACATTTTGCCTTTGGAGAGGTTATCTCGCTCGATAGAAGAGGAATCATCATATTTTTACTTGCTTTTTTGTATCTCTTTGCGTCTATTATTTGGTATTTTACAAGGGAGAGTATCAAACGGAGATGGATTGTTTTTGGAGCAATCACCCTGTTCTCTGCAATTTCGATGTATTTCGACCTTGCTCAAAAAGCATATTCGATTGAGTCTATAAGATGGATCTTCAATTTAGAGTACATTCTCTTTCTAATGATTTTAATACCTGCAACAATCATTGGCGACATGCTATTGGCGGATAAAGAGAAGAATAATGGGTTCTTGCAACCAGATAAAAAGTTAAAAATCAATCATCTTTTCTTCCCTTTGATGGTGGTCTTTACTGGCTGGTTGTGTTATGCATTTTATATGAAACTATTCATCCTTAACCTCGGAGTCTCTGCCATATTCTTATTTGCATTTTATCTGATGATAAATAAATATTATCCTCAGTATAAAAAGATGTTTACGATTGTTGCCCTGTTTACCTTAATTGGGATTTTAACCGATTATGTTGAGGGTGGAATTCAAAAGTCTCCTTGTACAATGTCGTATTGCTTTATTACTCTCTCTATTAGTGTGGTATTATTGTGGTTCG
>JASDTB010000025.1:0-4296 GCA_041441455.1 Bacteroidales bacterium | reverse complement strand
GCAATTGTATTGCTGGATAAAAAAAAGAGAGTGACTTACTTTTTAGTCACCCTCTTTCTGAAATATGATTATCCGAGTTGGATTACTCTACGAAAGCAACGATTTCGCCTTTGGCAACTGTGTCGCCTTGTTTTGCGCAGATCGCAACGATCTTACCAGAGAACGAAGGTTTGATCTCCTCCATTCCGTAGAATGCTTGAACGAAACATAAAGTTTTGCCCTCTTCAACAGTCTCTCCAATGTTTGGAGCCGAAGAAGCATCCATTAGATCGTATTGCCAAATTACTTGACCTTTAACAGTCGATTGAACAGGTTTAGCGTTAGGGAATCTCTCCATGATCTTCTCAACGTCAACTTTTGGCATCTCAACTACAGGACGAGTAACGATGATTGGAGCACCAGCTTTAGCTTTAGCAGCTTCAAGTTCTTGGTTGAATCTTTGTTTAGCTACGCCACTCTTGTAGTCTCTGTATTGTCTTTCGTGCATTGCAAATTCGAACAACTCTTCGTCATCTTGACCAAGATCCCAATTGTTCTCCTTCATCTCTTTTCTGAACTTGTCTAGTTCATTAGGGAATGCATCTTGAGGATTTCCTGTGTAGAACTCCATACCTTTCTCTTTGGCAATCTGAATAATCTCAGGAGCAAGTTCACCTGGAAGCTTACCAGTCTTACCAAGAATCATGTTCCAAGTATCTTTATCGATTGTGCTCCAACGAGGCTCACCTTTAAGAATATGCATCAAGTTCATCAATGCGATGTTCTTAACATATTGGCTGAAAGGAGTTACAAGTGGTGGGTAACCTAGACGAGGCCATACATACTCTACCTCTTGGAACAACATTACAACTAGTTCGTTAAGTTGAAGTTCCTTTTTGCCTTGATTTCTCAAAGAAGAGTTGATAGCACCGTGGAAACCTTTTAAGTCTGCCATCATAGAACCCATCATACCACCAGGAAGACCACAACCTACTAGAAGTGAAGTCATAACCTTGTTACTTGGATCGATGAAGTATCCTAGATAGTCATCCATGTAGCTTTGAGTAAGTCTGCGAGCCTCCATGTAAGCATCCATATTGATGTCTTTTACTTTGAAGCCAGCGTCTTTAAGCATAGATTGAATAGTGATCACGTCTGGGTGAACCATACCCCATGAAAGTGGCTCCATTGCTACGTCAAGATAGTCAGCACCAGCGCGGGCAACTTCTAACATCGATGCAACTGAGAAACCAGGACCGGTATGTCCGTGATATTCAACTACGATATGAGGATATTTGTCTTTGATAGCTTTTGTAAGTCTTCCAAGGAAAGCAGGTCTTCCGATACCAGCCATGTCTTTAAGACAGATTTCGTCGCAACCATAAGAGACAACTTTATCAACTAGACCCATGTAATACTCAACTGTGTGAACAGGAGAGTAGGTGATACTTAGGGCTACTTGAGAAATCATTCCGCCAGACTTAGCGAATTTAACCGAAAGCTCAAGGTTTCTATGATCGTTAAGACCGCAGAAAGAGCGAGAGATGTTGGTTCCTTGTTTTGCCTTTACTTTATACATCAGTTCGCGCACGTCTGCAGGAACCGGGTTCATTCTAAGAGCGTTAAGACCGCGCTCAAGCATGTGAGTTTGAATACCCACTTTGTTGAACGGAGCAGTCCATTCGCGTACAGCTTTATTTGGATTTTCACCGAATAGAAGGTTTACTTGCTCGAACGCACCACCATTGGTTTCTACGCGATCGAAGCATCCCATTTCTATAATTACCGGAGCAATCTCTGTTAATTGGTGCACCATCGGAACATATTTTCCCGATGATTGCCACATGTCTCTGTAAACCAGAGAGAATTTAATTTCGCGAGCCATAATTTTGTTTATATTTTGTTCTATTTATCTCCAAGTTTTTTTATCCCGGTTACTTCAAATTTGCTGCCAAATTTTCGGGTGCAAAAATAGTCAAACTTCACAATCTATACTATTAAATTGTAAGAAAAATGTTTAAATTTTAAATTTTTCTTGCGACCCATTTTTTTTTCAAAAAAAAGTATTACTTTTGCAGTCCGATTCCAAACGAATCGAACATGGTGATCGTAGCTCAGTCGGTTAGAGCGCTAGTTTGTGGCACTAGAGGTCGTGGGTTCGAATCCCATCTTTCACCCAAGAATCCCCTTCTAAAAAAGCCTGTCGAATTTCGGCAGGCTTTTTTCTATAAAAATTATCTCACTAAATACTTCTCTAAAACTCCCTTCCAAATCACGTAGCCCTCTCCAAGTAGGTGCAGACCATCGTTCGAAAGACGTGGGTTGAGCAGAACTTTATCGTCGCCAGTGAGGTGCGAATGAACATCTATGTATTGCAGACCTTTGTCTGCGCAGAGTTTTTGCAGACCCTGATTGATTTTTAGAACCTCGCCGCTCTTCTCGGTAACAACTAAAAATTTCCCGTAGATCGGATTCACTGGAAGTATGCTCTGGATATACAATTTAGTCTTCGGGCTATCTTTGGCAACCTTCTCGCTGATTTTTGCGATGCAGCGCACAATCGAGTCGGCTGCGACATTATGCGAGACGTCGTTGATTCCAATAAGCATGAATATTGCAGACGGTCTCCCTTTTAAGATTGGATCTAGTCTCTCAAAGACGCCTTGAGCAGTGTCTCCAATGATTCCTCTGTTCTTCACTCTCTTATCTCCCAATAATTCAGACCATTCGCAGATGTCTGTGATGCTGTTGCCTAAAAAGACAATGTCTGTTGAGTCAATTGACAGTTTCTCGAATAGAGTCGCTCTTTGTTGATAGTATGCACTGCTATTGTTTTGTTGCGCCTCAGACTTGATGGGGGCGAATGTGCAGATAACGAGTGCGAGTGCTGCAATAAATGTAATGTTTTTCATCGCAATGAAATTTAGATCAGTAAATCAAAACTCCGACAATTCCGGATATTATAAGTAGATAAATTGGATTCATTTTGAACCATTGACAAGCTATGAAAGAGGCTCCGAAGATTGCCCAGCTTCGCCAATCGGGAAAGTTTTGTGGGGTGATAAGCAAAATTGCTGCAGATCCAATCAGACCGATTACAACAGGTCGGATTCCGCTTAGAGCTGCCTCGAACCATTGGTTTTCCTTGAATTTTACGTACATCTTGCAGATTAGCAAAATGATAATAAAAGAGGGGAGACATGCTGCGAATGTTGCAACTGCAGAACCAAAGACATTTCCAGTTACGGAGTATCCAATATATGTTGCGCTATTGATTCCAATTGGGCCTGGGGTGGTCTGCGAGATTGCGATTATATCTGTGAAGGTAGCCGAATCTATCCAATGGTGGTTAGTGACAACTTCGTCGTGAATAAGCGAAATCATAGCATATCCGCCTCCAAACGTAAAGAGGCCAATCATGAAAAATGTATAGAATAATTCTAAGTAAATCATCTCTTTTACACCTTTTTATATCGATACCACCTAAAATAGAGAACACCACATATTGCACCTGCCATCAAAATATAGATCGGAGATATATCTAAAAAGGTTATTAGCAAGATAGAGATCACAGGAACAAATCCTGTAATCAGATTAAGTTTTGCTGCTTTAGACATATTAATAAGAGGCACAGCTATAAGTGCAACTACTGCTGGTCTGATTCCTTTGAAAGCCTTTTCTACATATTCATTTTCGCGAAATGATGTAAAGAACATGGCTATGAGTAAGATAATTAAGAAAGATGGCAGGGCTGTCCCCAGAGCAGCAACTACGCTTCCCTTTTTACCTTGAAGTTTATACCCAATAAAAATTGAGAGATTGATGGCCATAATGCCTGGCGCAGATTGTGAAATTGTCAAAACATCTAGAAATTCTTGCTCATCCATCCATTTATGAACATCCACAACTTCGCGCTTAATAATAGGAATCATAACATACCCGCCGCCTATCGTAAAGGCGCCTATTTTGAAAAAAGTGGAGAATAGTTGCAGATAGATATTCATGACTACAAAAGTAAGACTTTTTGTGTTAAAATATGCTCTAATTTTTTAAGCTTGAAAATCAGGGATGTACAAAATTCTTTCAAAATTTTTCAAGAATTATTTTGTTTGATAAAAAAAGTCGCATATCTTTGCAGCCCGTTTCGGAAATGAGACGCTGGATAGAAAGTTCTTTGAGAGCATTGATAAAGAGTGTAAAGGTAGAGGTTTTAATTAAAACTTCGTCAAAACCTAATTAATAAATTAGTTGGTTTAACCGGTTAGGACAAGCTAAACATATAAAAAGAAAAATTTTACAATGAAGAGTTTGATCCTG
>JASDTB010000024.1:7959-27535 GCA_041441455.1 Bacteroidales bacterium | reverse complement strand
GAAGACACTCCCGCCCTCTCTTGGTTGAGTGGGTGGGAGTGTTGTGTGACCCCGGAGGGATTCAAACCCCCGACCTTCAGAACCGGAATCTGACGTTCTATTCAGCTGAACTACGAGGCCGTCGGGCGGCAAAGGTAGTTATTTTAAAATTGATTAAAAAATGTATCTTTGCCGGTCTAACATTTAAAAATTATATGAAAGCATTTGTATTTCCGGGTCAGGGTGCGCAGTTCAGCGGTATGGGTAAAGAACTGTATATGAACCACCCAAAGGCTAAAGAGCTTTTCGAGACTGCGAATAATGTGTTGGGTTTCCGTATTACAGATATCATGTTCGAAGGCAGCGACGAAGAGTTGAAACAGACAAAAGTTACGCAACCTGCAATCTTCATTCATTCGGTTGTGCTTGCAAATTGTATAGAAAATTTCGATCCGCAAATGGTTGCTGGTCACTCGCTTGGTGAGTTTTCGGCACTTGTTGCCGCTGGTGCAATGAACTTCGAGGATGGTCTGCGTTTGGTCTCTGCCAGAGCTCAGGCTATGCAGAAGGCGTGTGAGGCTAAGCCGTCTACAATGGCTGCTATTCTTGGTCTTGCCGACAATATCGTTGAGGAGGTTTGTGCCTCTGTGGAGGGCGTTGTTGTTCCTGCAAACTATAACTGCAGCGGTCAATTGGTGATTTCGGGTACTGTTGAGGCTGTGCAGACAGCTTGCGAAAAATTAAAGGCTGCTGGTGCTAAGAGGGCATTGGTGCTTGCTGTTGGTGGTGCTTTCCACTCTCCTCTTATGGAGCCGGCTCGTATGGAGCTTGCTGCTGCTATTGAGGCGACAGAGATAAAGGCTCCGATCTGTCCTGTTTACCAAAACGTAGATGCGAAGCCTTATACCGATCCTCAGCAGATTAAAAAGAATTTAATCGATCAACTTACTGCTCCTGTTCGTTGGAGACAGACTGTTGAGAATATGTTTGCCGATGGCGCTCGTGATTTCGTGGAGCTAGGTCCTGGTAATGTTTTACAAGGCTTGGTTAAGAAAATCGCTCCTGAGAGCACCACTTCGGGGCATCAATAAGATATTGCTAATTTAAACAGGGCAACCTGTGATTCGTTTGTAGAGAGATCTGTTTTGTTTTCGTCAATCCAGGTCTCTATTTTTTGTGCCGCTTTAGGAAAGGCTTTTATGAAGTTCTTTTTGTTTGGAACCACTGCTTTGCCTTTATAAATAAGAAAATAGTCCTCTATATAAGTGTAATCTAAATTGAATTCACTCCCGATAGCTTTGCTTCTTCCAAAATCATTAACTGTAGACATTTTAGATACAGAGGCAACTTCACTTGCATAACCATATGCTCCTTCAACTTTCTCCTCTTCGAGTTTAATTCTTCTATGTAGACCCATAGAGATCTCTCCATTTGTCTCTACAATTTGATAATATAGTTTACCTATTTTAAAAAATACATTTCGTCCAACAGTGACCATTTTCACCATATTTTCAACAGAAATCCCAGAAGTATCTCCTTTATCTGTTATCTGATCCACTGTTTGATTGATGGTATTAATATTGACTCTTCCTTCATACACAGTACCGTCTTGAATTTTAATTTTTCCCTCCTCAAATTTTGGGAAGATGTACATTTTTTCTGTAAAAAGTGATTTCCCTACTGGTTTTCCATCGATAATCTTAACAGTTCCCTTTTGCGCCACAGCAAAAGATGATAGCAACATTACGAATAAAAAAGTGAAGATATTTTTCATGACTAAGTATTTAATTAATAATCGAATACTAAGATAAGGAAAATAAAGTTTTCGATTTACTTTTTTTTTATTATTTTTGGCAAACAGATACTAATATGAATAATTTCGCCCTAATATCGCCAGACATTGAGAAAGAGACAGAGCCTCTTTCTGTTGCCTGCGCATGCGGAATATTCTCCTCGTGTGATTTTAATCCTCAGAACAAGTACGAACTGCCCTTCGCGGGCTTTTTGTGTTATATAACGTGCTTGTTCACGAACCAAATAAATTACAATTAATTAAAATACAAGCTATGGCAAAAGAGAAAAAATTTATTACCTGTGATGGTAATTACGCCGCAGCACATGTAGCCTACATGTTTAGCGAACTTGCAGCTATTTATCCTATTACACCGTCGTCGACAATGGCGGAGTATGTAGATGAGTGGGCTGCTTTTGGCAAAAAGAATCTTTTCGGAGAGACCGTTAAGGTAGTTGAGATGCAAAGTGAGGGAGGAGCAGCAGGTGCAGTTCACGGGTCTCTACAAGCAGGTGTTCTTACTACCACTTTTACCGCTTCACAGGGATTACTTCTCATGATACCGAACATGTACAAAATCGCGGGAGAGCTTCTTCCAACGGTTTTCCACGTTTCGGCAAGATCGCTTGCAGCACAAGCGCTCTCAATTTTCGGTGACCACTCAGATGTTATGTCGGCAAGGCAAACTGGTTTTGCTTTTCTGGCTTCGGGCAGCGTACAAGAGGCTTTAGATTTGGGAGCAGTTGCTCACCTTTCTACTCTTAAATCGCGTGTACCTTTCGTTCACTTCTTCGATGGTTTCAGAACCTCTCACGAGATTCAAAAGATCGAAGATCTAGATCAAGATGCAATCAAAGAGATGATCAGCGAGAAGTCGCTTGCTGCTTTCAGAGGCAGAGCACTTAATCCTGAGAAACCTGTTACAAGAGGTACTGCGCAAAACCCAGATGTTTATTTCCAAGCTAGAGAGGCTTCGAATCCTTTCTACGATGCTGTTCCAGATGTAGTTGCTCGTTATATGGGCGAAATCAGCGAACTTACAGGCCGTCACTACCTTCCTTTCGATTATTATGGCGATCCTGAAGCTGAAAACATCGTTATCGCAATGGGTTCAGTTTGCGAAACTATCAGAGAGGCTGTTGATCACCTAAGAGAAAAGGGCGAAAAAGTTGGTCTGTTGACAGTGAGACTTTACAGACCTTTCTCAGCTAAATATTTCTTGAGAGTTCTTCCTAAATCGGTTAAGAGAATTGCTGTTTTAGACAGAACTAAAGAGCCAGGTGCTGTTGGTGAGCCACTTTATGTTGATGTTAAGACTGTTCTAGCCGACAAAGGTGCGAAAGCTCCAGTTATCGTTGGTGGAAGATATGGTCTATCTTCGAAAGACACAACTCCTGCACAAATCATCTCTGTATTCGACAATCTTAAGCTTAAAGAGCCTAAGAACGGATTCACAATTGGTATCGTAGATGATGTTACCTTCCGTTCACTTCCTGTAAAAGAGGAGATCAATCTAGCTAAACCGGGTACTTATGAGTGCAAGTTTTATGGTCTAGGTTCGGATGGTACTGTTGGTGCTAACAAGAATACTATCAAGATTATTGGTGAGACTACTCCTAAATATTGTCAAGCATATTTCGATTACGACTCTAAGAAATCGGGTGGTTACACTTGCTCTCACTTGAGATTTGGTGACCAACCTATCACTTCACCTTATTTGGTGTCGCATCCTGATTTCGTTGCTTGTCACGTATCTTCTTATTTAACTAAATACGATGTTCTTAAGGGTATCAAGAAAAAAGGTACTTTCCTTTTGAACAGCCTTTGGTCGGTAGAAGAGACTGTGAACAAACTTCCAGAATATATCAAAGCTACTATCGCTAAGAAAGAGCTTACTTTCTATATTATCAATGCTACTCAGATTGCTGAGGAGATTGGTCTTGGAAACAGAACCAACACTATCCTTCAATCTGCATTCTTCAAAATCACAAACATTATCCCTTACGAGCAAGCTGTTGGCCAGATGAAATATGCTGTAGATAAGTCTTACGGTAAGAAGGGTGAAGCTATTGTGAAGATGAACTACGCTGCTGTTGAAAAAGGTTCGGAATATCATAAGGTTGAAGTTCCTTGCGAATGGAAAAACCTAACTGCTAAATTCAGACCTGCAAGCTTCGACCGCCTTGCACCGGATTGGGTTAGAAACGTTGCTGACGTTGTTAACGCTCAAAATGGTAACGATCTTCATGTAAGTGCATTCCTTAACCTCGAAGATGGTACTATTCCAAGTGGTACTGCTGCTTTTGAGAAGAGAGGTGTAGCTGTTCACGTTCCAGAGTGGCAAGCTGAAAACTGTATCCAATGTAATCAATGTTCATTCGTTTGTCCTCACGCTGCTATCAGACCGTTCCTGATGGACGACGAAGAGTCTAACAAAGCACCTATCTCTATTAAGAAGATTAAGGGTAATGGTCCTTACAAAGACTACTCTTTCACAATCCAAGTCTCTCCGCTAGATTGTACTGGTTGCGGTAACTGCGCAGATGTATGTCCAGCTAAGAATAAGGCTCTTGTGATGAAGACTATCGATTCTCAAATGCATGAGCAACCGAACTTCGATTATCTTCACGCTACAATTGGTTACAAAGACACTGTTCAGTCGAAGTCTCAAAATGTTAAAAACTCACAATTCGCACAACCTCTATTCGAGTTCTCGGGTGCTTGTGCTGGTTGCGGTGAGACCCCTTATATCAAAGCTATCACTCAACTGTTTGGTGACAGAATGATGATTGCTAATGCTACCGGTTGTTCTTCTATCTTCGGTGGTTCATTCCCTGCATCTCCTTACACTAGCGACAGAAACGGACGTGGTCCATCTTGGGCTAACTCTTTGTTCGAAGACAACGCTGAGTTTGGATTGGGTATGCACTTAGGTTCTGAAAGAATCCGCGACAGAGTTGCTAAGCTTATGACTGATGGTCTTGCTTGTGACTGCTGCAGTGCTGAGATGAAAGTTCTGTTTGGTGAGTGGATCACTAATAGAGACAGCGCAGAAAAGACTAGAGAGATTGCAGACAAACTTATTCCTATGATCAAAGAGTGCAAGTGCGATATTTGCAAAGAGCTTGTTGTTCTTAAGGATTACTTGGTTGTTCGCTCTCAGTGGATCTTCGGTGGCGACGGTTGGGCTTACGACATCGGATATGGTGGACTTGACCATGTTTTAGCTTCGGGCAACAATGTGAATGTTCTTGTTCTTGACACTGAGGTTTACTCAAATACTGGTGGACAATCTTCGAAGTCAACTCCTGCTGGTGCTGTTGCTAAATTTGCAACTTCTGGTAAGAGAATTCGTAAGAAAGACCTTGGTATGATGGCAATGAGCTACGGTTATGTTTATGTTGCTCAAGTTGCTATGGGTGCTAGCCAAAATCAATTCTTCAATGTATTGAAAGAGGCTGAGGCTTACAATGGTCCATCTTTGATTATCGCTTACGCTCCATGTATCAGTCATGGTCTGAAAGACGGTATGGGTGCTTCGCAACGTGAAGAGAAAAAGGCTGTTGAGTGCGGTTACTGGCATCTTTACAGATACAACCCAATGCTCGAGTCTGAGGGTAAGAATCCATTCACTCTAGATAGTAAAGAGCCTGATTGGAGCAAGTTCCAAGACTTCATCAAAGGAGAGATTCGCTATACTTCATTGGCGAAGATGTTCCCAGATGCAGCTAACGAACTATTCTCTCTCACCGAAGAGTACGCAAAATGGCGCTATAACGGCTACAAACGTCTTGCATCGCAAGTGTAATTAGCTAAATAGTATAAATGAAAAAATGGTGGCTTTGATGGCCACCATTTTTTGTTTTATGTTAGATTAGGATTATCCAGCTATAACTTTATTTACAATTGCAATAATCTCTTTTTCGCGTCTGTCGGTATTTGCAATTATTGCGTCTGCCTCAGCATTAAGTCTTGCAACTGTTTCGGCGTCCTTGAGACCAGAAGCGTTGATCTTAACATTAAGATATGCTCCGTGGATTGCTGAACGTAAGCAAAGCGCTCCTACACCTGCGTCTGATACTGAGTTTGGATTTCCCTCTGCAGCCATTTTCTCAACTAGATCAAATCCTGAGTAAGCTACCTTCATTGTGCGAAGTGGAATTTCTGTTGCGTAGAGTGTTGCCTTTTGGATTGCTTCTGCTCTTGCTGCCTTTTCTATATCGTTGCTTTTTGGAAGTCCAAATGCATCCATGATTGCGTTGAATGATTTAGTGTCTTCGTCAACTAAGAAAAGCAGTTCATTCATGATTGATTGACCTTGCTCTGCTAATTGTCCAAAGTAGTTCCATTTGTCATCCCAACCTGGTTTATGTGACGAAAGGTTTGCCACCATTGTTCCTAACGCAGCCCCCAATGCTCCAATATAGGCAGACACAGAGCCGCCACCTGGTGCTGGTGATTCGCTTGCTGTTTCAAGCGCAAAGCCTTTACATGTGAAATCGATAAGCTTTTTAGCAGCTCCCTCTTCCATCAAATATTCAATAACCTTCTCTTTTGGATCAAATGGTTTTAGATCGTCTAAGCCCATTGATTTTACAGCAATCTTGATTATCTCCTCTTCTGAAATACCCGCAGAGCGTTGTTGTTTTGCTAGATAATATTTTCCAGCTTCGATCAACACTTTCTTAGGGATAAGTCCTACAATCTCGGCTCCTGTAACTCTGATTCCTCTTGCGGCAGCTTTATCGACCACTTCGTCGAAAGCAATATGCACAGGAGTCTCTGTTATGTTTGTAACGTTCATGGATACTTGAGCAATTCCGTACTCTTCAATGAACCATCCAATAGCTTTGCAGCCTTTGAGTGTTCCTGGAATCCACACCTCTTTGCCTCTTTCATCAACCACAACTTTACCTGTGATTGGGTTTCCCTCTCTCTTTTTACGTCCCTTCTCTCTTACATCAAAAGCAATTGCGTTTGCGCGACGAGTAGATGTTGTGTTCAAGTTATAGTTGATTGCAACTAAAAAGTCTCTTGCTCCAATTGCAGTTGCTCCAGTAACAGCGACCTTTTCGTTGAATTCAGATGGTCCAAAATCTGGCTTCCACTCTGGGTTAGTGAACTTTTTAGATAGACCTTCGTACTCTCCAGAACGGCAAGTTGCAAGGTTTCTGCGTTCTGGCTTGAAGGCTGCACTTTCGTAGCAGTAGATTGGAATTTGAAGCTCTTCTCCTACCCTTTTTGCCAATGCTCTTGCATATTCTGCTGTCTCCTCCATAGTCACTCCCGAAATTGGAATAAATGGACAAACATCAGTTGCTCCCATTCTTGGGTGCTCACCGTGGTGGTGGCGCATATCGATAACTTCAGATGCCTTTTTGATTGCCAGAAATGCTGCTTGAGAAACAGCTTCTGGTGATCCTACAAATGTCACAACGGTTCTGTTTGTTGCTGCACCTGGGTCGACATTAAGTAGTTTAACTCCTTCTACTTTTTCAATTACATCTGTTATCTGTTTGATAACATTCATATCGCGTCCTTCGCTAAAGTTTGGAACGCATTCAATTATTTTCTGTATCATTATTTATTGTAAGGTATATTTTTTTAGTTTAGTAGTTCAATAGTTGGTTTGAGCCCTCTTCTTAAGTACTCTGTATCGAGATCGAAGAAATGGTAAGCGTACAGGTACATTGGTGAGATTGCATTTGCTGCTTCAATGAACTCATCGTCGGTCATGGTGTATGGCAGGTTCTTTGGCAAAAATGCTAAATCTATATGTTTTAGGTCTTTCATCTCATGAATAAATTCGGTATCTCCTGCAATGTATATTTTGAATCCATTGAAATTAAGGATATAGCCGTTCACTTCGCCTAATGAGTGAAAAGGGACACCATCGTCGCGTCTGTTTTTGATATTGTATGCTGGAAAAGCTTTGATGCTAATACCTTCAAAAATAAACTCCTCTCCTGGTGAGATTGTGTTTGCGTTTTTAATGGTATCTTTTGAATACTTGTCGGTCACAAAAACTGTCTCATCTTTTTTAATAGGCCGAATAGCATATATATCAAGATGATCATAGTGATTATGTGAAATAAGAATCAGATCTGCCTTTGGCATTCCTGTGAACTCCATTACCTCAGAATATGGATCGACGTAGATGTACTTTCCGTTCCATAGAATCTGGATAGAAGCGTGTCCCAGTGGTGTAACTGTTACGTCGCCTAGCGGTGTTTTAAAGGTTTTCATCTTGATATTGAGTTTTTAAGTTTGAGGCAAATTTATAAACTTATCTCTTTTCCTCCCAGAATCATTCTCTCAATTAGCGGCGTTGTGAATGAATATGGCAGGAATTCGTACGATGGAACCGGTTTGGTTATAAGTAGATCGGCATCTTTTCCAACTGCAATTGTACCTTTAGTTTCGCTTAAGTCCATAGCATAAGCAGAGTTAATAGTTGTTGCATTAATTGCTTGCTCTGCAGTGAATTTGTAGTGCTGGCATGCTAAAAACATCATAAACATCAAATCTCCCGAAGGGCATGACCCTGGGTTATAATTTGAAGCAACTGCTAATGGAAGGCCTCTCTCTAACATCTTTTGAGCTGGAGCGTAGTCCATTTTTAAAAACATTGTAGCACCTGGAAGAAGAACTGGCATTGTATCGGAGTTAGCCAATAACTCAAACTCTTCATCACCTGTGAACTCTAAGTGGTCGACAGAAATTGCATTGTATTTAACTCCCATTTGTACACCTCCTGAGAATCCCATTTGGTTGGCGTGTACTTTTGGGCGTAATCCATATTTGATTCCTGCATTCAGGATGCGATCGGTATCTTCGATTGAAAAGAATCCCTCTTCGCAGAAAATATCTATATAGTCTGCAAGCTCTTCGGTTGCAATTACTGGAATCATTTCGTTTATAATCTCATCAACGTATCCAGCATGATCCTCTTTGTACCTTTGAGGAAAAGCATGAGCTCCGAGAAATGTTGATTTTACAGTTAATTGAGACTCCTCGGAGATTCTTTTGATTACTCTGAGCATCTTGATTTCGTCAGCAGGGTTTAGTCCGTAACCGCTTTTAATCTCCACGCTGCCTGTGCCCTTCGCCGTGATTTCGCGGACTCTCTCCATCGCTTGTTGGAAAAGCTCGCCTTCTGATGTTTTACTTAGCAAGTCTGCCGAATTCAGGATTCCGCCTCCTCGCTTTGCAATCTCTTGGTACGACAAGCCTCTTATTTTGTCGAAGAACTCTTTTTCGCGACTTCCTGCATAAACGATATGGGTATGGCAATCGCACAAGGCTGGCATCACTACTCTCCCTGTGGCATCTATCTCTTTATCGAATCTCTCTTGGGACGGAAAAGTAGTTGAATCACCGAAGTTCTTGATTTTTGAATCTTCGATGATCAACCATCCATTTTCAATAACATCCATCTGAGCCATCTCTGTCCCCTTTTTCAAAAGGGTGGCAGGATCGTTAGATGTCTGAATTAATTGTTTTATATTTTTAATTAAAATCCTCATTTTTAAGGTCTCTTAGGAATTTAACTGAGTTTTGCATATTTGTGTACATCACTTCGTCCTCTTTGATGAAGTTTACACATTTACGATATTCCGCATAGAGCTTTTCTATTACTTCCGAAGATTTTAGTGGGCGACGGAACTCAAGAGCCTGAGCGGCATTCATTAGTTCAATAGCTAGAATCTTCTCTACATTTTCCATAACTCTGAAGCATTTTGTTGCGGCATTAGCACCCATACTCACATGGTCCTCTTGACCTTGCGATGAATCTATAGTATCAACACAAGCTGGCATACAGAGATGTTTGTTTTGGCTGACGATAGATGCTTGTGAGTATTGAGGAATCATAAATCCAGAGTTAAGTCCTGGACGTGCAACTAGGAAAGATGGAAGTGAACGTTTTCCTGAAATAAGCTGATATGTTCTTCTCTCCGAAATACTTCCTAGTTCGGCCATAGCTATAGAGAGATAGTCTAATGGTAGTGCAAGTGGTTGTCCATGGAAGTTGCCTGCAGAGACAATCTTATCCTCTTCGGGCAAAATTGTTGGATTGTCGGTGGCACTATTCAACTCGGTTGTGAAAGCCTCTTCGATATAACGAAGCGCATCTTTTGTTGCTCCGTGAACTTGAGGCACGCAACGGAATGAGTATGGGTCTTGAACGTGCTCTTTCTTTCGAGCAGCAATTTCGCTTCCTTGGAGAAACTTTAACATGTTAGCTGCAGTTTCGCACTGTCCTCTGTGAGGGCGGATTGTGTGTACTCCTGGGGTGAATGGCTCGGTTCTTCCATCAAACGCGTCGAGAGACATAGCTGCAATTAAATCTGCCTGCATTGAGAGTTTTTTTGCTTTAATCAGATTCCAGACGCTGTATGCTAACATGAATTGGGTTCCATTGAGGAGAGCCAATCCCTCTTTTGATGCAAGGCTCATCTCTTCCCAACCAAATTTTTGGTTAATCTCAGCAGCAGAGTATCTTTTTCCTTGATAATTTACCTCTCCAAGACCTAATATTGGTAGAATCATATTGGCAAGTGGGGCTAAGTCGCCCGATGCACCAAGAGATCCTTGCTGATATACAACTGGATAGACGTTTTGATTGAACATCTCTACTAATCTATCTACAGTCTCCATTCTTACTCCTGAATATCCGTAGCCTAATGATTTTATTTTAAGGAACATCATTAACCTAACAATCTCTTGCGGCACCTCCTCTCCCATTCCGCAAGCGTGCGACATGACAAGGTTTTTTTGCAGTTTCGACAATTGGTCGGTATCAATTTTAACATTACATAAAGAGCCAAAACCTGTTGTAATTCCATAGATTGGCTCGGTTTGATACTTCATTTTATTGTCTAGATACTCGCGGCATTTCTTGATTCTGGTTTTGACCTCTTCGGACAGAACAAGTTTGCATTTTTCATCGGTTAACGGCAGAATGTCGTTTATAGTAAGATTGTTTAGGGTTAAATGAAAATACTCCATCTGTGCTTATATTTTTTAACTATTTTAAATCAATTTGCAACAAATATAAACAAAATGGAGATAAGCATCAAAAAAAAGAAGGCTGGTGCATTTTACACCAGCCTTCGAGGGTCTTACCAAAATTAATCTTATTTTAATAACCTGGGTTTTGTTGTTGTCCAATACCAGGGTTTGCGTTAATCTCTTCGATTGGAATTGGAAGAACGCATTTTGTATAGTTCCAGTTAACAGTAGTTCCGCGACCGTTTGCAGGAACAGATGGTTCTCCAAAGAAGATTGCTCCATCATAAGCAATTGTACCACCAGTTCTAAGGATATCGAAGTAAGTATGACCTTCGCCAATTAGCTCTTTTCTTCTCTCTAGCATAACCTCAGCAATGATAGTGTTAACAGGATCATTAATTGTTAGAGGAGCTAGGTCTGGATTTCTCTTACGAATATCATTCAACCATTTAACTGCGTTAGTAAGATCTGGAGTTGGAAGTTTAGCTGCAGCTTCTGCACCAATAAGGTAAACTTCAGAAAGTCTGAACATTTTGATATTAACCGCAGAAACTGGGTTTTTACCATCACCTTCGAATTTCTTCATCCAACCCATTCTGTTAGCAATATATCTAGAAGGAGTTTTGTTGTTACCAAACTCGTCTAATCCTAACATACCCCATCTTACATCGTTTGGATATAATTTGAACATATTTAAGAAAATATCACTAGCTACAGCAGCACCTAAATCTGTACGAACGTCATTTCTTGGACGGTAGAAACTTCTTGGAGATGAGTTACCTAAATCACTTTCATCTGGAACGATAAGAAGTTCAAAAATAGATTCACTACCATTTGGTTGTGCCCAAGAGCCAACCCAGTTGGTATTGCTATAAAGTGTATATCCACCTGACTCAATTACGTTCTTAGCTGTGTTGTATGCATTTGTCCAATCACCTTTGTAAAGATATACTCTAGCAAGAAGTGCTTTAGCTGCCCACTGGTTCATGTTACCTAATCTCTTTGCAGTTGGTAGCAAAGGAATAGCAGCATTCAAATCAAGGATAATTTGAGTATAAACCTCAGCAACAGTATTTCTTACAGGTTTTGCAAAAGGATCTAAAATGGAAGTAACAACAGGAACACCCCATGAAGCACCATTGTCTTTAAGATATGGATATCCATAAAGTCTACAAAGATCGAAGTGAGCTAAAGCTCTAATCATTAATGCTTGACCTTTAATGTCATTCAAAGTAGTAGCTTCTGCAGTTGAAGATGTAATAACATTACCATTAGCAATGTTTGTTAGAATGTTGTTTGATTGTAAAATTACATCATATAAAGTAGCCCAAAAAGAGTAGTAGTTATTTCTATCTTTTTCATGTGCAAATGTATAAAGAGCATCATCTGAAATACCTAAAGTTGGCACTCCAAAATCTCCACCTTTCATATCACCATAAGTAAGCATTCTTCTACCATAGTAGTTTGAACTTGTCAATCTGCGGTAAGTTCCGTTTAGAGCAACTTGCGCGTCGCTGACAGTTGACATTGACTTACCAGACTCTTTTGAAGTAGATGGTTTTACGTTCAAAAAGCCATCGCAAGAGGTTAGTGTCAACATTAATCCAGCAGCAAGACTCAGAAATAATATTTTATTTTTCATATATATAAATCTTTAATTGTTTACAAACTAATTTCTAGTCCAAATGTATATGTTTTACCTAATGGCATCTCCCATGAGTTAACACCATAAGTACTTACTTCTGGATCGAAGTTATTTTGGCTTGCCATTGTCCATAGATTCATTCCAGAGAAATAAACTCTCACGTTAGAAACTTTATACTTTTTCAATAAGTTTTGCGGTAAATTGTAAGCCAATGTAAGTGTTTTAAGACGAAGATAATTATTTACATACTGCCATCTGCTTTGGTAACCGATGAAACCAGTATCATAAATTCTTCTTGGGTTAGAAGCAAGGTCACCAGGTTTTTGCCAACGATCAAGAGCTTGAACGCCCATTGTTCTCCAGCTAAAGTAACCATCATCATTCATATATCTCTCCATAGAGTTGTAAGCATCTCCACCAACTGAATATACAAAGTTCAAATCAAGAGAAACGCCCTTCCAAGTTAGACTTGAAGAGATACCGCCAAAGAAATCAGGATCTACACAACCAGTGATAACATCATTTGCTAAGGATGAGTTTGTAGTAACAGGTCTTCCATTCCATTGTTTATATGGAGTAGTTGTTGTGTTGTTAGTGTACCACATAGCATTTCCATTTTCAGGATCTACACCAGCCCACTCTTTACCATAAAACGATTTAGGAGAGTTACCCACACGGTAAACGAATTTTGCTTGAGAATCGTTTCCTGTTGGGTCATACCAAATAATGTCATTACCTCCATAAAGAGCAGTAACTTCACTCTTGATTGTAGATAGGTTCATTCCTAGGGTCCAACGAACTTCTTTATCTCTAATTACATCACCCCTAACTTCAAATTCGAAACCTTTATTACTGATTTCACCTACATTAGTTTTGATTGAGGTAAATCCAGTTACAGAAGATATTGGAACGTTTTGTAATAGGTTTGTAGATTTTCTGTTGAAATAGTCAACATTGAAAGTTAATCTATTGTCTAGGAAAGATGACTCTATTCCAAAGTTAGCAGTATAGTTAGTTTCCCATTTTAATTCGGCATCTGCTACAGTTGATACAACTCCACCAGGTTTAGTGTTGTAGTTTTGTCCGTAAGCGAATAGAGACATATATCCATAAGGATCATCTGGCCAAGTTCCGTTAACACCATATGAAGCTTTTAGTCTTAAGTTAGAAAGCCAATTAATGTCGCTCATGAATTTTTCGCCTTTAATTCTCCAAGAACCTGATACTGACCAGAAGTCACCCCAACGAGTATCTGGAGCAAATCTAGAAGAACCATCTTTTCTATAGCTACCTGATAAATAATACTTATTATCGTAATTATATTCTGCTCTCGAAATGAAAGAAAGCACTCTTGACTCATAGAAAGATGCACTACCATCTTTTTTACCTGCAGATCCTACAGTTTTCATACCACTTGGTAAGTTTGAACCTTGAATCCATGCATTATCAGTTTTATTCATCTCTGCTTCAACACCTAGTAACAAACCAAGATTGTGTTTTTCAGAGAATGTTCTATTATAATTCAAAGTGTTAGAAGAGATTATCTTCTTGATCTTTGTTCTATATTCAGTAACATAACCACTTTTTGAAGAACCTTCATAGTGTTCAGCCGACCTCCAGTCATGATCATCAACTCTTGTTTCATCATAGCTAAATACAGCTTTACCAGTCAAATTATCATTGAATTTGATATTAAGAGTCTCATTAAGAGATGTTTTATTGATTGTAGAGATCATCTCTCTAAATTGGTCAAAATAAAGCACGTTATAACCATAACTACGATATCTTGTTGTTACAGGAGAACCATCAAGTGCAGTTGGGAACCAATCATTAAATAGTAAGTTTCTCTCCATCAAGAAGTAGTTTGCACCATTACTATAAGAGTCGTTAAATCCTTTTTTAGTAACAGACGAGAATGAGATGTTTGAGATTAAATCTACATTATCACTAATCTTCTGATTAACGTTGATACGTCCCGACCATCTATTCAAATCGTTTTGTTTAGAACGACCTTCTTCTTTTGTGTAGTTAATTGATGAATAATACTTAGTATTATCATTACCTCCATTAACGCTCACTTCATAGCTATTAAAAGTAGCTGCTCTAAACAAGGCTTTTTCCCAATCGTAAGTACCTCTTGGATCTACAGGCAAGTTACTTGCTAGTTGTCCAGCCGCATAAGCATCAGCTTCTGCTGGAGTTTTTCCTTCTACGATTTTTAAGTTATAGAAAGTCTCATATCTCAACATTCTTTGGTCTGCTGGAGATGCCTTCTCATTATTATTGAATGCAAATGTTGGAGTAATACCATAGTTAAGTTTGAAATTCATTTGCATTTTACCTTTTTTACCAGATTTTGTAGTAATCATGATAACTCCATTTGCAGCACGTGATCCATACAAAGATGAAGCTGCCGCATCTTTCAAAACAGTAATTGACTCAATATCATTTGGATTGATTGAGTTCATTGCATTATTTGAAACATATGCTAATTGAGTTGCATCACCGCTAACTACAGGAACACCATCAATCACATAAAGAGGCTCGTTTGATGCACTCATCGAACCAGTTCCGCGGATTCTGATATTTACAGTAGAACCTGCCTGACCTGAACCAGGAGTCATCTGAAGACCTGGAATGTTACCGATAAGGGCATTTTCAAAAGAAGCAGTAGGTACATCTTTGATAGCATCTGCTTTTACAGTAGAAGCCGAACCAGTAAAAGTACTCTTCTTCGCAGTACCGTAAGCAACAACCATTACCTCTTCTAGATTAAGAGCGTCTGGTTTGATGATTACGTCTACAACTGATCTGTTGTTCACAGGAACTTCGATAGTGGTATAGCCAATGTAGCTAAATACAAGAATGGCATCCTTAGACACCTTTTCGAATACATACTTACCGTCTGCATCCGTTGTAGCTCCGACTCCTTTAACGCCTTTCACTTGTACAGTCGCGAAAGGGATAGGAGAACCGTCGTCGGAAGAGGTTACTTTTCCGGTAACCTTAATTTGTGCCAATGCCATATTGACTAGCAATAGGGAGAGGACAACCAAGAAAGTTTTCTTCATAGGTTAAGATTAAAATTAGTTAGTAAAATAAGTTAGGTTTTGATATGACTACGAATTTATAACTTATATTTCACTTTTGCAATACATCCATAATTCCATATAAACATTAGGTTAAAAATAATAATTTCGCATAACCAAAGAGCTGCAAAAAGAGTAATTATTTATTTTATATTACACTTTAATACTTTTGACCTATTATTTATAACACTATCGAATTATGCTCTTTTTTAATCTTTCATTTTGATTTTTTTTTCCTGTTTTATCTAACATCAAAAAAGGCTTTTTATGACAAATTGTTACAATCTGAATAAATTTGATAATAAAAAAAGACTGCAAATTGCAGTCTTTTTCATTAAATATTTTTGGATTAGATTACTCTTTCCTTCCAAATTTTCTATCACCATCTCTTCTCTGACCTCTGTCTCCAAACTTTTTATCGCCTCTATCCGATCTTTCTGGTCTTGGTTTTCTCTCTGGCTCAACGTAACCTTCTGGTTTTTCAATCAAAGCTTTTCTAGAAAGTCTCATCTTTCCAGTCTTTGAATCGATCTCTAGAAGCTTAACTTCAACCTCATCGCCAATCTTCACAACATCTTCAACCTTCTCTACTTTTCTCCAATCTAGCTCCGAGATATGAAGTAATCCCTCTTTTCCAGGAAGAATTTGAACAAAGGCACCAAATTCAAGGATTGAAACAACCTTTCCTTTATAGATTGTACCAGCTTCTGGAACTGTTACGATACCTTTAACCCAGTTTAGAGCGGCATCCATTCCCTCTTTGTTGTCACCAAAGATGTCAACTACGCCAGTTCCGTCTAGTTCAGTAATAGTAATAGTTGTACCAGTTACTTTTTGGATCTCTTGGATCACCTTTCCACCTGTTCCGATTACTGCTCCGATGAACTCACCTGGGATAGTTATTTGAACGATTCTTGGTGCGTGAGGTTTAAGATCTGCTCTAGGCTCGCTGATTGTTTTCATCATTTCACCCATAATATGCAGACGTCCTTGACGAGCCTGTTCTAATGCTTGCTCTAGAACTTCGTAAGAGAGACCATCTACTTTGATATCCATTTGAGTAGCTGTGATTCCGTCTTTTGTTCCAGTAACTTTGAAGTCCATATCTCCCAAGTGATCTTCATCACCTAAGATGTCTGAAAGAACTGCAAATTTTTTGCTCTTAGTGTCGGTTATAAGACCCATTGCTATACCAGATACTGGCTTTTTGATCTTAATACCTGCGTCCATTAGCGCTAGTGTTCCTGCACAAACAGTTGCCATCGATGATGAACCATTGGATTCTAGAATATCAGACACAACTCTTACTGCATATGGATTTGCTTCGCCTGTTGGTACAACATATTTCAAAGCTCTTAGTGCTAAGTTACCATGTCCAATCTCTCTACGGCCTGTACCTCTGTATGGTTTTGCTTCGCCAGTTGAGAATGGAGGGAAGTTATAGTGAAGAACGAATTGCTCCGATCCCTCAACTAACACTTCGTCGATCTCTTTCATATCTAGTTTAGTACCCAATGTAACTGTTGTTAGTGATTGAGTCTCACCTCTAGTAAAGATTGCAGATCCGTGAGTTGCTGGAAGGTAGTCAACTTCGCACCAGATTGGGCGAATTTGAGTTGTGTTTCTACCATCTAGACGAATACCTTCGTTAAGAATCATATTACGCATCGCCTCTTTCTCAACGTCGTGGTAATATCTACCTACTAGTGATTTTTTTGCATCGCGCTCCTCTTCAGGTAAAGTTGCTAGGTACTCCTCTTTTAATGCCTCGAATGCATCTGTTCTTTCGTGCTTAGATGTACCCGATTTAGCTATTTGGTAGCATTTGTCATAGCAGTATTCTCTAACTGCTGCTCTCAACTCTTCGTCGTTGTTTTCGTGACAATATGCTCTTTTTACTGTTTTACCTACTGCTTCGGTAAGCTCCATTTGAACTTTACAGTGTTTTTTGATCTCTTCGTGTGCAACCTTAATTGCATCCAACATATCTTTTTCAGACACCTCTTTCATCTCGCCTTCAACCATCATGATATTATCATAAGTTGCTGCTACCATGATATCTATGTCTGCTTTTTTAAGTTCATCGAAAGATGGGTTGATAACCAACTTGCCATCGATTCTTGCAACTCTAACCTCCGAAATCGGACCATTGAAAGGGATATCGCTCACAGCTAATGCTGCTGATGCTGCAAGACCTGCTAATGCATCTGGCATAATCTCTTTTTCTGCTGAGATTAAGTTAACTGTAACAAAAACTTCTGCATGAAAATCTTCTGGAAAAAGTGGTCTTAACGCTCTGTCAATAAGTCTTGAAACTAAAATTTCAGAATCGTTAGGTCTACCTTCCCTTTTTAGGAAACCTCCGGGGTATCTGCCCGCTGAAGCATATTTCTCTTTGTATTCAACTTGCAAAGGCATGAAGTCAACATCTTCCTTCGCGTCTTTAGCGCATGTCACGGTTGCAAGAAGCATTGTCTTGCCCATTTTTACAACAACCGCTCCGTCCGCTTGTTTGGCAAGTTTTCCGGTTTCGATTTCGATAATCCTGCCGTCATTCAGCTGGATGGTTTTCTTTACAATATTCATAGATTATTCTTACGATCCGACTCTCCCGATGAGAGTTGATTATTAATACTTAATTCCGCTATGTTCGCAGCCTCGGATCGTTTTGTTAACTGCGTCCATATTTATAAAAATTAAATTGTGTTTTTTCAATAACAAAAAGGGTGTCTTTCGGACACCCTTACTTCCTTTATTTACGAAGGTTGAGTGCCTTCACTATACTTCTGTATCTCTCAATGTCATTAGCCTTTAGATAATCTAATAGGCGACGTCTTTTACCAACCATTTTCAACAAAGAACGCTGAGTTGCGTAGTCTTTTTTGTTTACTTTCAAGTGATTGGTCAAGTGAGCGATACGGTAGGAAAATAAAGCTACCTGACTCTCTGGTGAGCCGGTATCTGCATTAGACTTTCCGTATTGTCCGAAAATCTCTTGCTTTTTTTCTGCTTTTAAATATTCTGCCATCTGCTAAGCAATTGATAATTAATTTGCCCAAAATCGGGCTCGCAAAGTTAAGCATTATTTTTGACTACGCAACTAAATTACTTACTTTTGCATACCAACGTTATAAAAATTAAATATGATATCTTTCGAAGAAGCAAAAAATATAGTTTTTTCAAATTTAGTCAGGCTGGGAGTTGAAAAAGTCTCTCTTAAAGATTCATTTGGCAGAGTGATTTTCAGCGATATAGTTACCGATAGAGACATGCCTCCTTTCAACAAATCAGCAGTTGATGGTTTTGCGTGCAAAAAAGAGGAGATTGGCAAAAGACTTCGAATCGTTGAGACGATAGCTGCGGGGAAGGCGCCAACTGTTTCAATTAAATCAGACGAATGTAGCAGGATCATGACTGGGGCAAAGCTCCCCGAAGGGGCAGACTATGTTTTCATGGTAGAGGAGAGTAAGGTTATTGACGAGCAGTATGTGGAGTTTATTCCTGCTGGGAAACTAAAGGAGAATATTTGCATTAAGGGTGAAGATTTAAAACAGGGAGAGATCGTCCTAAAAGCTGGCACTCTTATTAAAGAGCCTCAGGTTGCAATTCTCGCCTCTTTAGGATATAACGAAATTGAGGTTAGTTGCGTACCAAAGGTTGGAATCATTTGTACTGGTGACGAGATTGTCGAACCCGGAGTCACTCCCGATGATGTGCAAATTCGCAATTCCAATGGATGGCAACTGATTAGTCAGGCTCAAAAGTGTGGAGCATTAGTTTTATACTATGGAATCGTAAGTGATGATAAATCTGATTTACTTGATATTATAACAAAAGCAAAGAGTGAGTGCGATCTTATTATCCTTACTGGAGGAGTCTCCATGGGTGAATTTGATTTTGTTCCAGAGGTTCTGAGTGAGTGCGGATTCAAAATTTTATTCGACAAAGTTGCTGTACAGCCTGGCAAACCAAGCACATTTGCGGTTTCCGACAATTCTGTAGTCTTTGCCCTTCCCGGTAATCCTGTTTCGACTCTTGTTCAGTTCGAATTACTTGTGA
>JASDTB010000024.1:0-7949 GCA_041441455.1 Bacteroidales bacterium | reverse complement strand
GAAACCATTTATTTACAGATCTATGGGAAATACATTCACATCTAAGATCTTTCGATTCAAGACCGCAGAGAGTTATTCAAGAAAAAATATTGAAAGGACAGCATTTGTCCCTTTTGTCTTTGACTCCAATAATCTGGTACACTTTATAAAATACAATGGATCTGCTCATATTTCTGCAATCGATAAGGCAGACGGGTTTGCTTGTATTCCTGCTGGGTGCCGCGAAATAGAAAAAGGTGGAGAGACTGATATCGTCATAATGTTCAGCTAATGCAAAAGATCTACAAACATCACCTATTTGGGGAGATTTTAATCAAAAAAAGAGCTGGGTCAAGCAGGATAAGGGTTGCAATTAATCCTAGAAATGGTATCTCCGTGACTATTCCGTTGTTAACTTCATACTCTGCAGCTGTTTCGTTTATTGACGAGATTGAAGAGAAGATCGTGAAGGTGATGGCGAAGCAGAATGAGAAGATGAGTAAGAAGATGGTTGAGATTACTCCCGACACCGTTATTAAGACTGTATGTCGCGAAATTTCATTTAAACCTTCGGATAGAGCCGAGATTAAGGTTGTATTATATAATAATGCAGCCATCATTGAATATCCTATCAATGCTGACTTGAGCGAACTTGAGCCTTTTCTCAAGGAGGCTGTAATTAAAATTCTTCGCCACGAGGCTAAGGAGTTTTTGCCTAAAAGATTAAAGGAGCTTGCCGACAAACATGGATTTACCTACAATCGTCTTGCTTTAAAAAACAACAGCTCTAATTGGGGTAGTTGTTCTGGAAAAAACAATATCAACTTGAATATCCATTTAATGAGAACAAGTGCAGAGATTTGCGACTTCGTCATTTTACATGAATTGGCTCATCTAAGGCATAGAAATCATGGAGATGAATTTCATCGGTTGCTTAACTCTTTGTGTGGAGGTAGAGAGAGGGAACTTTCGGCAAAACTTAGAAAGTATTCGACCTTTTTCTAATAACCATTCACCTTTTATAAAAAAGTAAGAGGCTGCATCTCTGCAGCCTCCGCACTTTAAAAACTCTTTTTTTTAACTATTTTGCAAGATCGCTGATCTTCAAGAAAAGAGAGTCTACTCCTTTCAAAAGATCTGCATTTATAGCCACATAATGTTTTTTGATGTTCTCTTTGTCAGGGTTATTAACTCTGTCATAAAGCTCATTTCTGAGGTCTACCGCCTCATTGATTACGGCTAGCGCCTCCTCTGTTTTCTTGTTTGGGTTAAGATAAACGAATACCCAGCAATCCGAAATAACCTCAGCTACAAGGAAATCGATATCTTTCTTTATTGTTCTTAAACTTGCCATAAAAGTATAATTTGCGCAAAGGTAATTAATTTATTTAAATACTAAAGTTTAGTTATACCAATTCCCGGCATGTCGTTTAGTGTTATCTTACCATCAACGATTTGCATTCCTTTGAAGCAGTCGTTGGAGATTAATAGGTTACCATCTAAGTCTGCCCATTCTGTCTCTGGAGCGATTTGAGCAGCTGCTGATATTGCACAAGATGTTTCAGTCATACAACCTATCATCAATCTCATGTGTAGTGCCTTTGCCAAAGAGACCATCTCTCTTGCCTCTCTAAGACCAGTACATTTCATCAACTTGATATTGATACCAGAATAGGCACCTTTTAGCTTTGGAATATCAACAAGGCGTTGGCAAGCTTCGTCTGCGATAATTGGTAGTGGACTCTTTTCTGTTAACCAAGCTGTCTCATCGAGAAGATATTTTGACATTGGTTGCTCAATCATGTTCACATTTCTCTCATTCAGCCAATGAATCATATCTAGAGCATAGTGTTTATCTTTCCATCCCTGATTTGCATCAACACAAATCATTGTATTAGTTACCGATCTGATTGTATTAACCATCATTTTATCGGTCTTCTCGTCTCTGCCAAGTTTTACTTTAATTACTTTATATGGTGATGCCTCTCTGGTCTTCTCCTTAACAACCTCTTCGGTGTCTAAACCTACTGTAAATGATGTATTCGGAGTTGTAGCGGGATTGAATCCCCAAATTTTCCACCATGGCTGGCCCATGATTTTACCAACTAGATCGTGTAGTGCTATATCAACAGCGGCTTTTGCAGCTGTGTTATTAATCGAGATAGCATCAACATAGTTCATTATGTCTTGAATTTCGAATGGCGAGCTAAAACGAGATAGATCAACTTTTTTAAGAAACTCGATTACAGAAGCTTGCGTCTCACCTAAGTATGGAGGCATTGCAGCTTCGCCGTATCCTGTAAATCCATCATAGGTAATTTCGGTCAAGACTATTGGAGTGGTTGTCCTCGACGAGTTTGCAATCGTGAAGACATGTCTCATTTGAGCATCAAAAGCTCTGAATGTCAACTGCATTTTCTTAGATGAAGCCCCTTTTTGCAATTTTGATGTTTGAGCAAAAACTTCGAAAGGGTTTAGGATAGCTGCTGCTGCAGTAATTAGTCCAGCTGATTTTAAAAATTCTCTTCTATTAGTCATGATCTCTTATTTTACAGGAAAATACCATTTATGATTTTTAATTGAAACGATTCCGTTGTCGGCATCTACTTTTGTAAGGATTCTTTGTGCTCTCACTAGTCGTTTTTCTACATCAGAATATTCTGGAGATTTTGGATCTAAAGAGTTAATTTTTACACTACCCGCAGAGTGGATGAAGCGTCCTTCGCCAATATACATTCCTACGTGAGTAATTCTCTCTTTTTTACCATTTTCTGCTTTTGAACCAAAGAAAAGCAGATCTCCCTTTTGAAGATTGTTGTAGCCATTTGAAATATCAACTCCCTCTCCTGTAAGCGCTTGTTGCGAGGCATCTCTCTCAAGAATGATTCCATTTAGATAATAAGCTGTCTTCATGAATCCCGAACAGTCAACTGCTTTGATTGATGTACCACCCCACATGTAAGGGAAGCCTAATAGTTGTTTTGCTGTTGCAATAATGTTATCTGCTGTTGGGTTTCTTGACTCTATCCATTTTGCAAAATCGGTTGAGTGTGCTTTTTGCAGGTATGCACTCTTTCCGTCGGGAAGAATTACTTTATAATAGTTTCCGCTCTCTCCTGCAAATCTTACGATATTGCCCCATACTCCATCCAAAACAACTCCTGAATTTTCGGAAGGTTGCTCTCTGAAAAGGGTGTAGTGAACTGTAACGATCAATTTTGGAGATTTTATCCACTCATTATATTCAGATTCATTCATCTCAGCAATTCCTCCTGAAGATACCCATGCAATATAGCCTTCTGGGGTGATTGCTCTTGTCCAGCCATTTTTCTTTTCAAGGACTCTTAATGGCATTCCTAGAATAGTCTGAGTAGCGGACTCGTTTGCGTATCCTGGTCCGTAACGGAAGTTAATTACAGATTGGCTTGTGATTCCGAATATTTTATCGCCTAGCTTTTGATCTGGCAAAAGAATCATACTGTCTTGTACTGTAATATTCTTATTTTTGAGGGCTTCTAAAAGTGCCTTTTTTGCCTCTGGTTCTGTTGTTGATCCTCTAAGGATTATTGTGGTGCTGTCGGAAGCTATCTCTAATTCTGCCTCGAAGACCTTTTCGCGTCTGTCTGGAGCATATTCGCTCTTTATCTCCTTTTTAATGTCGTCAAATATCGCCTGTGTCTGCTTAATTGAGTCTTTGCTTTTGCAGCTCAACGAAATGGCGAGGATTGTGGTGATTAAGAATAATTTTTTCATTAGTACTTGGATTTGGGCTTGGATTATTTGAATTTTACTATTTCTCCTTCGTTTTGGAATCTGTCTAGGACAGAGATATAATAATCATATTTTACCTTTTCAACAGGTTGTGAGAAGCTATTTACTCCTGTTATTGCTATTAGGCTTCCGCTATTTGGTGATGCGCCTTTTTGACATTTATAAATAGCGTAGTAGTAAACGGTTTTCTCCTTTTTAGACAGATCTTCCCATTGAAAGTGAATTTTTCCCGCTTTAACTTTTTTTGTCGCTGCAGATACTTTAGCCTTTACTACTGCTTCAAATCTTGCATCAACAGGAAGAAGCGCTGGCTGAGAATATTTCTCTTTGATTACTCCGTTGATTCCAAGTATATTCTCTTTGAAATTCCTTGCATTGAAGTAACACGCTCCTTTATATCTTGGATCGGCTCTTAGCGAATCTATTTGTCTTGCGATCTGCGACACTTCGCGCCACGCAGCTATCTTGGCCTTTGAATCAAGTCTGTAAGTTCCTATACCAGCATATACTTCTGTCTTATTTCTATTGTCTGCCCACCAATTTTTGAGCTTAATGAAATCGGCATTTTCATAACCGATATTGAAGTATAATTGAGGTAAAATATAGTCTGTCCAGCCATTTTCCATCCATTTTAGAATGTCTGCATGAAGATGGTCGTAGTTTGTATAACTAAAACTTTTGCTCTCTGAGCCGCGAGGGTCTTCGGTCTTATTGCGCCACACAGCGTATGGACTGATACCAAACTTCACTTGCGGAGCAACTTTTAGAAGGGTGTCTCTAAGCATTTTGACAACTAAGTCAACGTTGTCTCTACGCCATGCCATCTTATCGGCAAAACCTCTTGATTGTGTTGCAAAAGATAGGCTGTCGGAGAAGTCGTTATTTGGGTAGAAATAGTCGTCGAAATGGATTCCGTCTACATCGTAGCGAGATACTATGTCTTTGATAACCTCGCATAGGAATTCACGGGTTTCTGGATATGCTGGATCGAAATAGAGCTTTTTACCATGGCGCACAAAAAGGTGTGGCTTTCTAAAATAGATATGATTTGGTGACATCAGCTTTATGTCTGCTGTGTCTTGAAGAACTCTGTATGGGTTTAACCAAGCGTGTAGCTCGATCCCTCTTTTATGAGACTCTTCGATGGCGAAAGCTAACGGATCGTACTCTGGATTTGGCGCTGTGTTTTGATTTCCTGTGAGATATATCGACCATGGCTCAAGTTTTGACTTGTAAAATGCATCGGCAGTTGGTCTGACTTGAAGAACTATTGCATTAAAATTAAGACTTTTGAAAAGGTCTAAATAATCAATCAACTCTTTTTTCTGTTGATCTGTAGTCAATCCTGGCTTTGAAGGCCAATCGATGTTATTTACAGTCGCAATCCACACTGCCCTCCACTCTCTTTTGGACTGTTGTGCATTTGTAATTGTTGCTACACACAGCATCATAATTAACAGTAAGTTTCTGGTTTTCTTTGTCATTACATATAATATTGAAGTTAATGGCAGTCTGTCTAGACAAAGATACTATATTTGCAGAAAAATTTACACAATGATTCTGGATTCAGTCAAAGGTTTTGAAAGGTACACAAAGATGCACGCCCGTTTCGAGAAGGCGTATGAGTTCATGAGAAGCTCCGATTTTTCAAAAATGGAGCCTGGTGAGTATCCAATAGACGGAAAAGATATCTACTGCAAGGTTTGGGCAGGAGACGCAAAGGGAATTGAGATTCCTAAGCTTGAGGTTCACGACACTTATATTGATATTCATGTTCTGATTGAGGGTGAAGAGACTATTGGTCATAAGGATAGGAGTAAATGCAGCGCAGAAGAGATTGTCTATAATGATGCTGATGACATTGCTTTCTTCGATGACGCACCTGATAATTTTATAAGTATGACCCCAGGGAATGCTGTTCTCTTTTTCCCTCACGATGCTCATGCTCCGCTAATTGGCACTGGAAAGATTAAGAAGGCTGTTCTAAAAATCAGAATGTGACCAAAAGATATAACTCATATGTAGGTTACTTCAAAGAGAGGTATGGTGAGAGGCTTCAAAAGATTGTGATTGACGCTGGGTTTACATGCCCCAATCGTGATGGTCTTGTTGGAACTGGTGGATGCACTTATTGTAACAATGATGCATTTCACCCCTCTTATAGCAACCCTTCAATTCCAATTTTAAAGCAAATTGAAGAGGGTATTATCTTTCATAAAAACAGATATCGCAAAGCCGCTTCATTTTTAGCATATTTCCAATCTTATTCAAATACTTATGCTCCACTCGAGCACTTAAAACAGATCTATTCGCAAGCATTCTTGCATCCAGATGTCTGTGGTATTGTCATTGGTACACGACCAGATTGTATTGATGATGAAAAGCTAGACTATCTTCAAGAGATTGCTAAGGATAAGATTGTGATTATTGAGTATGGGATTGAGTCTTGTTTAGATAAAACGCTGGTGCGAATAAACAGGGGGCATGGTTTTGACATAGCAAAAGAGGCTGTAGAGAAGACAGTTGCAAGAGGAATACAGACAGGTGCTCATTTTATCTTCGGTCTTCCTGGCGAAAGCAAGGAGGAGATGATGAGTTACGCAGAAAAGATCAATTCAATTCCATTGCACTCTGTAAAGTTCCATCAATTGCAAATAGTTAAAGGAACTGCGATGGAGAGAGAGTATGCCTCAAATCCTCTGGACTTTGTTACATTCTCACTCGAAGAGTATCTGGATTTCTTTATCGATTTTTTAGAGAGACTTCGCCCCGACCTTTATATTGAACGATTCGCAGGCGAGGTTCCTCCTCGTTTTGTGAATGCTTTGCCTTGGGGCAAGATTAGGAATGTAGAGCTTCTTCGTCTACTAGAAAAGAGAATGGAAGAGCGCGACACATACCAAGGTCGACTGTACAATATATAGCTATTATGGTTTTTAAATAGCCATTACACTTTTAAATAGCCATTACACTTTTAAATAGCCATTACACTTTTAAATAGCCATTACATTTTTTTCAATATAATTATACATGAGTGCTATATAGATTTAGCTATTTTTTACTTCGATTAACTTATGAAAACTATTTATATCTCTCTTATTTTACTGTTATTAAGTTTTGACTCTGTTGCTCAAAATGCTTTGATTATAAAGTCTCCAAACCTAGTACCAACAGAAGACAAGAGAACAAAAATTTTTTTAGGTGGTAGTATTGATCTTGGAAAAGCTGAGAATTGGCAAGCAAAAGTTGAACAAAGTTTATCAAACAGTAATGTCATTTTGCTTAATCCGAGAAGAGATGATTGGAATAAGGATTGGAAGCCTGTAAGCAGCGATAAAAACTTCAGAATTCAAGTTGAATGGGAACTTAATGCATTAGAGCAAGCAGACTATATTATTATGTATTTTGCACCTCAGTCACAAAGCCCAATAAGTCTCCTTGAGCTTGGTCTGTATGCAAAAACTAAAAAACTTCTGGTTGTTTGTCCCGAAGGTTTTTGGCGAAAAGGAAATGTTGATATTGTTTGTGAGAAGTATAAAATCGAGATGTTTGATTCAATTGACTCCCTCCTCAACACCCTTAAAACTAAAATCAGATAAATAGAAGTTGCTTAATCAGATAAGCGAGTTTGCTTAATCAGATAAGCGGGTTGCTTAAAAGAGTGAATGAGAATTGAAAACAGAATTGTGAAATAATCAAATAATCAAAACTCGCCTATATATCTATATTTGTGCATGTTATACGTTTTCCTGCAGATCCCCCCAATCTGCCAGAATAAAGTATAACTATCTAATAATATGCATTATATGATTTCTGACTTAATATTTTAAAATTTCACAAAAGCGCTATCTCGCTATATTACTGATACTTAGAAATTATTCTGGCAGATTGGGGGGATCTGCAGGAAATCGCAAAACTCGCTGAATATTCGATACTTAGCCAACTCATCTTACGCGAGCCCATATGTAACGTATTAAATTTCAAAGTAAGTTGCCCAGAACACAAAAGAATGCGAACTTTCTGTCTAGGCGAAGCGCAGCGGAGCACATAAACTCGCGAAGCACCATTTTAGCGAAGTGCAACGAGCAAAAAAACTTGCGAAGCTCAATTATAAACGGAGCAATGTCTGATTTTGACGAATAATGTAGATAGATAGATAGATAGATAGATAGATAGATAGATAGATAGATAGATAGATA
>JASDTB010000023.1:2227-4488 GCA_041441455.1 Bacteroidales bacterium | reverse complement strand
GGATAATAGATGGGCACCAGGATGGAGTGTGGGAGCTGGATGGAATGTCCATAATGAAAAATTTATAAGTAAGTCCAAAGTTATAAAACAACTAAAGCTTAGAGCTTCTGTTGGAGTCACAGGTAATCAGAATTTTAATACTAGTTATGCTGTTGGAACTTATCAATATTACACCGAATACAACTATAACGGATTCACAGGAGCTTATCTAACAAATTTGCCAAATCCTCAATTAAAGTGGGAGCAAAAAAAGGATTATAATGTAGGTCTTGATGCTAAAATTGGATTTTTAAATATTAGAGCAGACTACTATGATAGCTACACAGAAAATATGGTTACTAATGTATCTGTCTCTCCTTCAACAGGATTTAGCATGGTTAAAGATAATCTTGGCTTGGTAAGAAATTATGGTGCCGAAATTACACTAAGTGCAACTCCGTGGCAATCGGAAAATGGTTTTTTGAATCTTTACGGATCAATAGCTTCAAATAAGAATGAAATTGTAAGCCTGTCGGAAAGTATGAAAGCATATAATGCTTTACAAGAAAAAGAGGCAGCTGACAAAGGAAATAATCGTCCAGTATTAATGTATAAAGATGGAATGTCAATGACTGCAATCTGGGCGGTCAGATCACTTGGTATTGACCCTATGAATGGACAGGAGATATATCTAAAGAAAGATGGAACAAGAACTTATGTCTATGATGCATCTGATTTAGAAGTTGTTGGTGATATGAATCCAAAAGCACGAGGACATTTTGGATTTACTACCGAATATAAAGGATTCGGATTCACATCTACATTTAGATTTTTATTTGGAGGACAAATGTATAACCAGACACTTGTTGACAGAGTAGAGAATATTGATGTAAAAATGAATGTAGATAAAAGAGTTTTATCTGGAAGATGGCAGTACCCTGGTCAAAACGCAATGTTTAAAAGACTAGGATCATTTCAATACGAAGGAGACCCATTGGCTCGTCAAGAGATGACAAGAGCAACAAGTAGGTTTGTGCAGAATCGTAATGAGCTAACATGGGGAGCAGCGTCTATCTATTATGAACTACCAAAATCGATTTTAGACAAATGGAGTATTCAAAGAATGAGATTTTCGGTATACATGAATGATATTCTAACAATCTCTTCAATAGAAGCAGAGAGAGGATTAAACTACCCATTTGCAAGAACTATTTCATGCTCACTAACATTAACTTTTTAACTGAACTTGTATGAAAAAATATATATTATTATCAATGATTGTGTTATCAGGATTATCTCTGCAGTCATGCAACTCCTGGTTAGATGTTACACCACCTTCTCAAATTAGAGAGGAAGATCAATTCAAAACAGTAGAAGGATTCCAACAAGCGCTTATCGGATGCTATTTGGGAATGACTGACGATCAATTATATGGCAGAACTCTAAGTTGGTCAACAATAGAGTTGATGGGAGGTCAATATGTTGCATTACAGCCATCTACAAGCAATGATTACTATATTTCAGTATATAACTATAACTCTTCCAATGCGATTAAACATATTAATGGAATTTGGACAAAATCTTATAATGTAATTGCGAATGTTAATAATGCGTTGAAATTTATTGAGATAAATAAAGGCATTTTAGATGGTATAAATTATAGTTTAATTAAAGGCGAACTGCTAGCAATAAGAGCATTTATGCATTTTGACTTAATGAGACTTTATGGATATGGTAATTTGTCTGGTAGAACAGATATAAATACAAAATCAGCTATTCCATATGTTAGTAATTTGTCTAAGGAGATGACTTCTCAGTTATCATATCAACAAACATTGAATCTTATCATTAAGGATTTAAATGATGCATTAACATTGCTTGAAATTGACCCTGTTACCAAGATCCATCCAGCTTCATATTATAATGAGGTAAATATTGATGGATTCTATAATAGCAGACAACAGCGATTTAACTATTATGCTGTCACACTTCTTCTGTCAAGAGTTTACTTGTGGGAAGGATCTTCTCAAAGTATTACGTTGGCTCAACAATTGGCAAGTAAAGTTATTGCTGAAGCTGAGACAAAAGGATTGGTAAGTTGGGCTAACAGCACATCAGTAACTGATGATATCATTATGAAGTCTGAACATCTTATGTCATTAAATATTCAAAACCTAGTAACAAAATCATCGGATTATTTCAAAACTCAAATCGTTGCTGCAAGTGATATAAAGGCACAGTATGTAAGCGCAGATAACCTTACTTCTATTTATGAAGCAGAG
>JASDTB010000023.1:581-2174 GCA_041441455.1 Bacteroidales bacterium | reverse complement strand
ACTGATTTCAGATTTTCTAAGCAGTTTATTCAAAACACAAATGTCATAAATGGAAAAAACTCGTATACTCCAATGAAATATTTTGGGACTCCATCAGCTCAAATTACCAAAAACTATGTACCTCTACTAAGGCTTCCAGAAGCTTATTACATAGCTGCGGAGTGCAAATTAAAAACCAATCCTCAAGATGTTACTGGCGCATTAACATTATTGAACTCTGTAAGAGCAAAAAGAGGAATTACTACCGAAATTACATCTTTGGACCCTCAGGTAGTTATGAGTGAAATCATAAAAGAATACAGAAAAGAGTATTACTGTGAAGGTATGATGTTCTACTTGTATAAAAGATTAGGAATTGAAACAATACCTGGTTATAACCTTCCTGCAAACGATGCAATATATCTATTGCCATATCCTTCAGTTGAATTACAAATGGGTAGAAAACAATAAAAGCAAGACAATGAAAACAATCTTAACAAAAATAATAATCATTACTGCCCTATTTTTAACAATATCGTGCAGTAAAGACGAAATAATTAAATTCGATATATTAAGTAGTGGTGTTTTATTTCCAGGTGCCGGAGATGCTATAAAATATAAAGGATATAATGCTGCAGATCAGACATATTATCTTAATGAATCTTTTATAAATGTGCCACTAGATCAACAGAAATATGTTGTTGATTTCCCAATCAAAGTATCTGGAGATTCATTAAACTTCGACAGAGTTGTAGAGTATGAAATTATTGCAGGAGAGACAACTGCATCTGAATCACAATATAAAATTGTAGAAGCAATAATACCTGCAAAGAAGCAATATGGAAGAATTAGATTTGAATTAACTCGAGATATAGCATTAGACAATTCGACTGTAAGAGTTGCACTGAAACTAAAAGATTCCAAAGACTTAAAAGTAGGCTCTAATGAATATAAAAAAGGAGTATTGTCTTGGAGTAATATGTTGCCAATGTTCCCAGCGACCTCTTCGTATGTACGAACATATAATTGTATAATATTGTCTACCCTTTCAAAAACAAGTACATCAATCGCATTTTATAGTCCAAATGCACATAAGGCTATTATTGAAGCTTTGGGATGGCCAGTCACTTATTGGCCGACATATGTTAGTGGATTTGCAGATCCTGGAACAGGAACAAGTGCTATGTACGGAGTCTATTATACCGATTTTTATGCACAGAAGCTTAAAGCGTATTTAGATGCATATGCTCAATCACATGGAGGTGAAAGACTAAAACACAATGCTGGTACCGACAAGGGTAAGGACATTCAACCAAGGGTATCTGGTGCAGTATATATTCCTTAATTCAAACAAAAGAAGATCATGAAAAAATATATCACATTAATTACATATTCAATTTTGAGTTTACTTTTCACTGGTTGTTTTTCAGATAAATCAGGATTAGATACAAATAAAATTGATCAAGTCTCAATTGAGACACCCACTATGCCTCAGATACTAAGGTTAGAGTATTTAGAAGATGTAACTTTTACACCAACAATAAAAGTTGGAAACGAAACTAATCCTGCATATTTATCATACAAGTGGGAACTTAACCAAACGCCTGGGTCTAC
>JASDTB010000023.1:0-571 GCA_041441455.1 Bacteroidales bacterium | reverse complement strand
GGGTCTACAGATATGGTTGTAATTGGAACAAATAGAGAACTTAAAACAACAGTTGTTAATCAAATATTATCTACTTCTTATACTTTAATTTTTACAGTGAAGGACTCACGTTACGGAATAGAATACCAAAAAAGTTGGCCACTCTTCGTTAGTAGTTCATTAAGAGAAGGTATTGCTGTAGCCTCAACAAGGGATGGAATTAGTTCTGATATCTCACTTATTATGGACAATTCAATAACTACATCCTACGATAAGGGAGCCGTTATTAAGTACGATTTGTGGAAAGCAACTACAGGGTCTTCACATCCAGCACTTATTAAAAGCATTACATACACACTTCATAAACCATCTGCGATACAAACTAAAAATATAATTGCAGCAATTTTTGAAAATAAAGATATAAGAATGTATGATTGCCAAAATTACTCATTATATAAGACTGCAGATCAAATATTCCCTACTAGAAATTCCACTTTTGACCCTCAAGCATTTTATACAATAAACAATGGATATTGGCTTTTAGTATCTGCCAATAAGGTTTATGCTTTTCCAAGTAACCAAGGTATAACAT
>JASDTB010000022.1:0-4518 GCA_041441455.1 Bacteroidales bacterium | reverse complement strand
TTATACTACATGGGGTTTCAGGAAAATACTCAAATAATGAATGTTGATTAAATACATCCCAACCACAATATCCTGGACTATATCTATTTGTTATTTTGTCATCATTGTCTAAGTAATTAGGTACTACTTTTTGATGAATGTATTCAGCAACACCATCTGCATAGATTGAAGCTAAACTATCAGAAATACAATATTTTAAAATATCATCTTTATGTTTCCGAATTAAATCATCTGCTATTGAACCTAGCGTACACACAAATAGTACAAATTTTTCAGATCCAAAGAGTGCTTTTTCAACCCTATCGCTAAAGGATAAATCAAGTGTTTCGTGACTAACCAAAACAGCAATATACTCAGCCTCTAATTTCTCAAAATCACATTTGATAGAATTGATGTCATCAACAAAATGGTTCCATCCGTTTTTGTTAAAATAAGAAAAATCAGGATTCAAATCCTTGAGTTGTACAGATCCACTTATAATTGTTCTCACGATTGAATAATGATATTAGTATTTAGATACTGAATCAATGTTGTAGGATCGGGAGCAAATAAATCAGCTCCAATCTCTGACGCAAATTTATGGCTAAGAGGCGCACCTCCTACAACTATTTTTCTTTTAGGATAATTATTTTTTAAATCACCCACAGATTTTTTCATAGACTCCATTGTTGTTGTCAATAATGCAGACATTCCAATGATTGCATCGGGATACATCTGTGCCGCCTCAATAAATTTTTCGGATTTTACATCAACTCCTAAGTCTATTACACTCCAACCATTCCCCTCTACCATCATAGCAACAAGATTTTTGCCTATGTCATGCAAATCTCCTGAAACAGTGCCAATTACAAAAGTACCTCTTTTAGCAATTGCTCCTGAGTTAAAATAAGGTTTTAGATGTACCATGGCGGTGCTCATTGCCTTTGCAGACATAAGCACCTGAGGTACAAATAATTTGTTCTCTCTAAAAAGATCACCTACAATCGACATTGCGGGGATTAATGCCTCAGAAAGAATTCTGTTTGCATCTATTCCTGAGTTAAGAGCATCTAATGTTAGTTCTCCTGCACCTTTCATTCCCTTCATATCTGGAGGATAAGCTGTGACTGCGTCAATCTTTCCTCTTTGAATACACAAAGCGATCTGTTCGAGCAAATTTTCCATAACCTTTAAATTTCTCAATAAAGGTAAGGATTTTTTAATATTAAACTGCTTATTCTATCTCCTATTTGGCTCGTAGAAACACTTTTTCCATTTTCAACAAGCTCTTCTGTTAAATAGCCATCGTCAACTATAGATTTTACCGCATTTAGTATAGCCTCAGACTCCTTTTTGTATCCAAAAGAGAGCTGTAGCATCATTGCTGCCGATAAGATTGCCGCAATCGGATTTGCTCTGTTTTTGCCTGCCATTTGAGGGTACGATCCATGTATCGGTTCAAAAAGAGAGACCTTTGCACCAATAGAAGCAGAAGGCATCAATCCGATCGAACCTGTTATTACTGATGCTTCATCACTAAGTATATCTCCAAACATGTTTTCTGTCAATATTACATCAAAATCAGCGGGAGAAGTAATAATCTTCATAGCAGCATTATCGACAAAAAGATAGTCCAAAGTGATCTCTGAAAACTCATTTTGGTGAATTTGCGAAACAATCTCCCTCCACAGTCTAGAAGTAGCTAAAACATTGGCTTTATCGACAAGAGTTAGCTTACCTTTTCTAGTTTTAGCGGCTTCAAAAGCTAACCGAGTAATTCTTTCTATCTCATTTTTTGAGTAGACACAGGAATCAAAAGCAATCTCTCCATTTTCACTTCTTCCCCTTGGCTCTCCAAAATAGATTCCTCCGATAAGTTCTCTATAGATTACAAAATCGCATCCTTTGATTCTTTCTGCCTTAATTGGAGACTTTTCGATCAAAGATTCATAAATTTTTACAGGTCGAACATTTGCATATAGTCCAAGAACTTTTCTCATCTTAAGCAGTCCCTGTTCTGGCCTAGTCTTAGCTTTTGGATTGTTGTCGTACTTTGGATCACCGATTGCTCCAAATAATATTGCATCAGCCTCCTTGCACATAGTCTCAGTCTCTATAGGAAAAGGATCTCCACATTCGTCAATTGCGGCACCTCCTATCTTCCCGTAAAAGTATTCGAACTCTCTGTTAAAAGCCTTTTCAACAGCCTTTAAGCATTTAACTGCCTCAGTAATAATCTCTGGACCAATACCATCACCTGGCAATACACATATCTTGTTTTTCATATAATTCAATTTGGTTAAGTTTTGATAATAAATACTCTACATCGTCATAGCCATTCAAGAGGCACTCCTTTTTATACTGAGGAACATCAAACTTTGTAGCAAACATACTTCCTTCAATCTCTAATATCTGCTCCTTAAGATTGATAATCAATCTTTTTGAATCATTTTCTATAATTTTGGAATAGAAATCAGCTCCTATAGTTACAGGTAAAAGACCAGTATTTAAAGCATTATTCTTAAATATATCGGCAAAAAAGGTTGAGATTATTACTCTAAATCCATAATCATATAGAGCCCATGCAGCGTGTTCACGACTGGAGCCACATCCAAAATTATGACCAGCAACCAAGATTTTATAATCTCTATTGAGATTGTTAAATGGAGAATTCGAGAGAGGTTCTCTCTTGTCATTGTATCTCCAGTCATAAAACATATTATCTCCAAAACCTTCTCTAGTAGTTGTTTTAAGGAATCTAGCCGGGATAATTTGGTCGGTATCAATGTTCTCAATTGTTGTAATTACAGCATGAGATTTTATTATGTTAATCTTTTCAAAGTTCATTTGTAATAAATTTTCTTGGATCAGTTATTACTCCAGTTATTGATGATGCTGCAGCAACCAAAGGTCCGCAAAGGATAGTTCTTGCACCTGGGCCTTGTCTTCCTTCAAAATTTCGGTTAGAAGTCGATAGGCAATACTTGCCAGATGGAACTTTGTCTTCGTTCATTGCCAAACAAGCACTACATCCAGGCTCTCTTATTTCAAATCCTGCATCTCTTAAAATTTTTCCAGTCTCTTCGCTTTCTATTTGCTCAAGAACTCTTCTTGAGCCAGGAACGAGCCAAACAATTACATCTGGATGTTTTCGTTTTCCTTTTACAATCGATGCAAAAGCTCTGAAATCTTCAATTCTTCCGTTCGTACAACTCCCAAGAAAAATGTAATCTACTCTCTTCTGCTCTAGCCTATCTCCGCACTCAAACCCCATGTATGTCAATGCTTTTACAAAACTCTCTTCATTCGAAAATGGGATAGAATCGCTAATTTTAATTCCAGCGCCTGGATTTGTTCCATAAGTCACCATTGGCTCAATCGAAGTAGCATCAATTGACACCTTCGAATCATAAACTGCATCCCAATCACTTTTTAGCTCACTCCACTCTTTAATCAAATTTGCGAATTCTGACTTTGGAAAATACTCTCTTTCGTGAAGATATTTAAAAGTGATTTCATCAGGAGGAATAATTGCTCCTCTAGCACCCATCTCTATGCTCATATTACAAATAATCATCCTCTCCTCCATCGTTAATCGTTCAATTGTGTCTCCTCTAAATTCTATGAACGACCCTGTACCAAAAGAGGTTCCAAGCTGCGAAATAATCTTTAGAATCAAATCTTTGGCACATACTTGTTCGCCCAAATGCCCAGTAACCTCTATAAGCATTTGTTTGGGCTTATATTGAATTAAAGTTTGGCTTGCAAGAACCATCTCTACCTCAGAAGTCCCAATCCCAAACGCAATATTTCCAAATGCACCATGAGTAGAAGTATGGCTATCGCCACAAACGATTGTCATACCACATCTAGTAAAACCTAATTCTGGTCCAATAATGTGGACGACTCCGTTGTTTTTGTGTAATAATCCATACATTTCAATTCCATGTTCTTTACAGTTGCTTTTTAATGCCTCTATCGGAATACGCGATGAGTCATCATTAATGTATAGATGTTGGTTTATTGTTGGAATATTATGATCGCAAGTAGCTAGTGTTTTATCTGGTCTGCGAACCTTTATACCTCTTTTATTTAATCCCGCAAAAGCTTGTGGAGAGGTTACTTCGTGAATATAATGACGGTCAATATATAGTATTACTGCTCCATCTTCCAGTTTGGAAACGGTGTGCTTGTCCCAGATTTTGTCAAAAATTGTTTTTCCCATGATATTAAATAATTTTTGACACAGCATCAATAAAAGCCTCTGTAGATGCAGTTATAATGTCTGTATTTGCTGAAAATCCGTAATAAATATTCCCTTTATTCTCTATTTGAATATGAACCTTTCCTACATCATCTGTTCCTCTTGTAATCGCTTGAACCAAAAACTCTTCAAGTACAATTTTTCGATGAATAAGCTGCTTTACAGCAGAAAAAGAGGCATCTATAGGTCCGTTACCAGAGCTAGTAGCCGTACATAACTCCCCATCAATCAATAGCTTAACAGTCGCCATTGGAACAGATGACTTTCCACAGACA
>JASDTB010000021.1:0-4567 GCA_041441455.1 Bacteroidales bacterium | reverse complement strand
GACACAAAAGAATCTGAAATATTTTGAGTCTCAGCAAGTCTATACGTCATACCTCTCTCTCTTCCATTAGTTAATTTAACTAACTCCTCTGAACCATTTGGGGAGACTCTCCAAATGTCATACTTATCGTAAACATACAAATATTTGTCACCCTCCGACCATCCTCCAAATGAGTAAGAAGCGGGCAAATCTGGAGTATCGTTATCCTCATCATAGGCTCTTACAACTTTTGGATTAGTGACTTTGCGAGTTTCGAGTGTCCTGATGTCGGCAGTATACCAAGAGCTATCAGCATTATTATACCAGAAAAGATAGTTCCCTTTTGGCGAGACAAGCGCATAACCATCTAACTTATTTGCAACAGGGTATGTCCTCTCAAGTAATACATTGCAAAGCAGTACATCGTATAAAGGACGCCCTGTCCACATCTCTTCAAGTTTCCCACGAAGGTCACTCTTTAACAGAACAAATTCAGAATTGCCCTTCGCTATAAGTTTGTATTCAGTTATATAATCATTCGTGATTTTAAATGGGCGAGAGCCGTCTAGATTAGAGACATATAGGTCTGTCCTCTTTTTGTCGCGCTCTTTATCTACAACTTGACTTGTGAATTGTCTCTCCTCTTTCCAGTTCCAAATATGGACAATTGGCTTCGGATCCTTAGATGGCGCCACTTTTTCCACCTCTGGAGCTGCTCCAAAAAAGAGTCTTTTTCCATCTTCAGAAAAGATCAGTTCTTCGAAGCGAGACTTTTCAAAAATTGTCTCTTTCTTTCCGCCTCTAAATAGAGACAAAGTTCCACCTGACGAGAATGCAACAGCATTGGAAGTATCAGAGACCGAAATTTGATCAATAGGTTTATCGATCTTTATTGTATCTGTTTTTGAATTGTTATAAATAAGCAGCTTCGATTTGTCTGCCATAACAACAGATGCCCCCCTTTCGCCCAACCCGATTTTTTTGGCTTTAATGTTAAAATTATTGACAACAAATGGATGATTGAGGGCAATATATCCTATTGTTGAGTCAGACTTTTGAAATAGAATTGAATTAGACTTTTTATCTGTAATGATAGATTTAACACTATCAATTTGTCGCTTATAGGAGCGGTTGAGATCGATAATAATGACTTTTTCTGCTTTAGAAGATGGTCTCTTTAACACTAAAACACTCTTTTGCGGATTGAATGCAACTACCTTCGCTGAGTCCTCTTTAAAAATTGACTTTCCTGCTTTATCAACGACATCAGTAAAATTGACACCTCTCCACTTTTCTGAAGTATAAACAACGAAGCGCCCGTCATCGGAGATATTTTTATATGTTATTCTATTCCAATTTGCTATATCATCAACAGCGAGTTTCATTTGCTCTTTTTGTTGAGACAATAATGGTAGCGCAGATGCTATAAAAATGGAAGCAAGTATCAATTTAGAACTTTTCATGATTTTCGTTTTTTTCTTGTAGAACGAATATATGAAATATTCTAAAACAAAGAAATTCCTAAATAGGTAGTAAGTCTCTCGAGGGCTTCAATTGAGCGGTAGGAGTTACCATTGGAATTGAGTTCGGGACTCCATGCAGCTACCGCAAATTTCCCAGGAAGGAGAGCTACTATTCCACCCCCGACTCCACTTTTACCAGGCAGACCAACCCTATACGCAAAATCTCCCGATTCATTATAGAGCCCGCATGTCAGCATGATCGCATTTAGGCGTTTCGCTGATCGTTTCGATATTATCTCTTTGCCCGAAAATGGATCAATACCTCCATTTGCTAAGAATAGAAACGATCTTGCAAGCTCTTCACAATTCAGTTCTATACTGCATTGATGGCAGTAAAGCTCCAGAAGCTGGTCAACATCATTTTGAATGTTTCCAAAGCTCTTCATGAAATGCGCTAATGCTCTGTTTCTATGGGCAACTTCAAGTTCCGACTTTGCAACCCTTTCATTGTAGCCGACATCTGCCCCACCGCTAATAAATCTCACCAAATTAAGTAATTCGTCTGAAGGTGATTTATAAAGAGTCAACAACTTATCTGTAACCACTAAGGCACCTGCATTAATAAATGGATTCCTTGGAATACCCTCTTCGTACTCAAGCTGAATTAAAGAGTTAAAGGCTGTACCCGATGGCTCTCTTCCAACCTGACTCCATAAATCATCGCCAACCATCTTACTAACAAGCGATAACGTAAATACTTTCGAAATACTTTGTATCGAAAATGGTTTGGAATAATCACCCACCGAATAAATTTCACCATCAACTGTGATTAATGAAAGTCCAAAATTATTTGCATCTACCTCTCCCAAAGCTGGTATGTAATCTATTACTTTCCCTTGTCCTGTATAGTTTTCGAGCTCTTTGTAAATCTTATCTATTATAACTTTGTAGTCCATACAAATTATTATTTATTATTAATTTAATTATAAATCTTTCTATTTTTTACTATATTCGCTTTCCAAATTACAAACTACAATTTCACATATGTCTGAATTCAGATTAATTACGCAAGACGAAATTAAGCAATTAAAACTACAAAGGTGCTATTCGCAAAACTGGAACACAATTTTTGTAAAAGATGGTTTTGGAACCGAGAGAATCTGGGATACTGAATTTTCTGGAGAGATTAAGCTAGGTCTTTTTCATAGCAAATGCGAACTTCCTGGAGGGGTAAAAAAGCAGTCGGGCCTTTGCAAAGTTAAGCTGCATAACGTTGCAGTCGGAGATAATACTTGTATTGAAAATATCCATAATTACATAGCAAACTACGATATTGGCGAGGGATGCATTATTGAAAATGTTGACAAGATTGTTGTCGACGGTCTCTCTTCTTTTGGAAACGGAATCGAGGCATCTGTTCTAAATGAGACAGGTGGACGAGAGGTGCCTATTAACGATAAATTGTCTGCCCACTTTGCATACATTATTGCACTTTACAGACATCGCCCCGAACTGATTAAAAAGATGCACTCATTGGTTGACTTTTATTCAAAGAAACATTCATCCGACCGAGGATTTATTGGGAAAAACGTCAAAATCAGCGATACTGGAACAATTAAGAATGTAAGAATAGGCGACTGTGCTGTAATCGAAGGTGCGTCATTACTCTCTAACGGAAGCATTAACAGTAATGCTCACGACCCAGTTTACATCGGATACAGTACTAGATGTGAAGACTTTATTATATCTTCAGGAGCGCATATAGATAATGGAGCGATTGTTAGTAAATGCTTTATAGGGCAATCGACAATCCTTAGCCGCAACTACTCTGCATCTGACTCGCTATTCTTCAGTAACTGCCATGGAGAAAACGGAGAGGCGTGCGCAATCTTTGCTGGACCATATACAGTTAGCCATCATAAATCGAGTCTGCTTATAGCTGGGATGTTCTCATTTATGAATGCTGGTTCTGGCTCAAATCAATCTAACCACATGTATAAACTTGGTCCGATTCACCAAGGAATCTTGGAGAGAGGTTCTAAAACAGCATCTGACTCTTATATTTTATGGCCAGCACGTATCGGAGCTTTCTCTTTAGTAATGGGAAGACATGTTAACAATACCGACACTACCTCTTTACCATTCTCTTATCTAATTGAGAAAAATAACACAACTTATCTGATGCCCGGAGTGAACCTCCGAAGCGTAGGAACAATTCGTGACGCCCAAAAGTGGCCAAAAAGAGATAAAAGAAAGGATCCAAATAAACTAGATCAAATAAATTATAATCTTTTGAGTCCTTTTACGATTCAAAAGATGATGAAGGGTATAGAGGTTTTAGAAGAGCTTCGTCGAGTTTCTGGAGAGACTACAGATATCTATTCATACAAGAGTACAAAAATCAAAAATTCGTCTCTCGAAAAGGGGTTACAATTTTACAACATTGCGATCAATAAGTTTTTAGGAAACTCAATTATTAAGCGATTAGAGGAGACAAATTTTCAATCCGATAAAGAGATTGCTGAGAGACTTCGTCCCGACACTTCGGTTGGAAAAGGCGAATGGGTAGACATTGCTGGTTTAATTGCGCCTCGTTCCGAAATTGAACGACTGATGAACGACATCGAAAGTGGAAAGATCTCAAAATTAAGCGAGATAAATCATTTTTTTGAAGAGCTTCATAAAAATTACTACACCTATGAATGGACATGGGCTTATGAAAAAATCTCCACTTTTTATGGAATAGATCCAGATAAAATCACTGCAAACCAAGTAATTGAGATCGTAAATAGATGGAAAGAGGCTGTTGTGTGGTTAGACAAAAAGGTTTACGAAGATGCTAAAAAAGAGTTCTCACTCACATCAATGACTGGCTTTGGTGCAGATGGCGACCTTAACGAGTGCCTACAAGATTTTGAACAAGTTCGCGGAGGATTCGAAGAAAACACTTTTGTTAAAGCTGTTTTAAAACACATCGACGACAAAACTAGTCTTGGTAATGAACTGATATGCAGGATTAAAGCACTTTTAAAATAAATTTTCCTAAAATTTTTAAAAAAATATTTTGTAACATGACTGTCCACTAAAAATTTAAGGACAGTTGTTGGTTATACAAAAGTTCTTTG